>CAYWUU010000012.1:0-15694 GCA_964461405.1 uncultured Erysipelothrix sp. | reverse complement strand
AAAGTTTGGATTAATACCACCACAAGCATTGGTAACAATTAAGTGTGTAACTCCAAGTTGCTTCATCACAAATAAGGGATAGGTAACTTCTTTCATCTCAAAGCCTTCATAATAGTGAAAGCGCCCTTGCATTACAGCAACTGAATACTTCCCTAATGTACCTAATACAAAATTACCGGCATGCCCTTCTAAGCTAGACTTTGGAAAGCCAGGAATACTGTCATAGGGAATTACATCCTTATCTACAATGGAATCAGCTAAAGATCCCAATCCACTTCCTAAGATAATACCCACCTTAGGTTCAACCTTTGTTTGCGTCTTAATAAAAGCCGTTGAACGCATTACCTTATCATAAAACATATTATTTACCTCTCAATCTTTCTTTTAAATATGTATTTCGTTTATCTTCATAGCCGTTCTCGACCGCCCGTTCAAAAGCACTATATTCCCCTACTAACAATAAAGATTTAGAAGAACGCGTGATAGCTGTATAGTAGAGCCTTCTTCCCAACATATTCTGATAGTAGTGATGTGCCAATAGTATAACAATAGGGTATTCACTCCCTTGCGCCTTATGAACACTCATGCAATAGGCATGCGAGATATTGATCAAAGATGTACTATCATATTCTACATAGATACCATCATCAAAATCAACAATAAGCGTTTGATCATCATCAATCTCAATTAAGATCCCAATATCCCCATTATAAACCCCATCATCGGGTTGATTCTTTAGCTGCAGTATTTTATCGCCTTCTCTAAAGATACGCGCTCCAGAAATACGTTCGCGCTTTGTGCCATTTTGGGGATTAAATGTATTCTGTAGATTTCTATTTAAAGCATCAATACCACTAGTTCCTTTATATATGGGAGCTAATACTTGAATATCATAAATTGAATACCCCTTCTCCAAAGCCATCCCCACTAAACTTGCGACTACTTTATCAGAAGAACCATAGCGATTATCATAAAACTGAACATCACTGCCAAAGCCATCAAGACTAAACTGACCATCGTTAATTTGAAGCGCCAAATCAATAACTTCAGAACCCTCTTCCTGTCGATAATTATGTTTAAGTTCAATGACTTTAATCGCTTTTGAAGCAATCATATCCCCTAACACAAAACCCGATGTAACCGAAGGCAATTGATCTTTATCGCCCACAAAGACAAACTTCTTAACAAACTTACTTGCTTTCAATAAATTTCCCAATAACCAAGTGTCTACCATCGAAAACTCATCCACGATGACTACATCTGTATCCAAGGGATTAAACTCATTAACACCAAACTCATTATTATCTAAATTCCACTTTAAAGCCGAATGAATCGTCGTGGCATTAACATTAGTTAACTCCGTTAAACGCTTGGCGGCCCTTCCGGTTGGAGCACATAGCGTAATATGAAGACCCGGCGACTCAGATTGCATTAAGGCCACTAAACCTGACAATAAAGTACTCTTACCCGTTCCAGGGCCCCCAGTCAATATAGAAACATCTTCCTTCAGCATCACTTTAAGCGCTTTAACTTGATTCTCATCAAACGAAATATTGATTTTAGACTCAACACGATCCAAAGCATCTTCAAAGTCATCATAGTTAAAGTATTTTGCGTTCGATGCAATATTAAGAATACAATCACTTATCGTTACTTCCGCGTCATATTGCGTATAGTGATATAAACGGTCTTCATCCATTACAATATTACCTTTGATTAATAGTAACTCATACGCATCTTGATATAAAGCATCAAAACTATCAAAACTATTCACCAATGTATCGTATGAAATATAAGAATGCCCAAAATCAAAAGAAAGACTCTTAACCCGATCCAAGACCACCCCTTCAATACGCCGCGGATCATAATCATCAATACCCAAAGCTTTACCTAATTTATCCGCCGTTTTAAAACCAATCCCACTTACTTCATCGATTAACTGATACGGATTATCTTTAAGTGTATTTAAGGTGTCATCGCCGTAGATACTAATGATATTGCTAATGATATTTCCCTTTATACCTACACTACTTAAAAGATCAACCGCTTCATCCGTTTCGTTTTTGTCCAAAATAACGCGCTTTAGATTATCTAAGCGATCTTTTCCAATCCCACGAACCACCAAACTCATATCAGGATTCGCCCGGATTTTATCTAAAACATCCACCCCATATTTCTCAATAATGTTTTCAGCACTAATCTTACCAATGCCCAAAAACGATGGCCCACTTAAGTAACGAACCACCGCTTCCCTTTCAGTTGGCAGCACTTTCTTAAAGGTATCCACCTGAAATTGCAAACCAAAACGCGGATTCTCTACATAGCGTCCTGTAAACTCATAAGAGGAATCCAACTCAATATTATAAAAATTTCCAACTATTGTGATGGGACGATTATCTACTAAATCCGGTATCATTACAAATACACCATAATGATTGGACTCGTTATAGAAAATTTTACGCTCGACCAACCCAATAATTACGTCTTTCAAATTAACCATATATAACCGCAACAATAGCCACAAAATTATTCAAGAAGTGATAGCCAATCGCACCCCAAATTGAATCCGTATCGCGATAGGTCTTAGCCATAAAATAACCCATACTAGCATACTGAAAAATAAACAAAAGTTCTAAGGGACTATTGATACCCGCTAAAAGGTGAACCGCACCAAATAAGAGTGAACTTAGTATAATCGCACTACGCTCACTTATTATATTCATCATTCCCTTATAAAAACCACCTCTAAAGATAATCTCTTCTGTTAAAGGCGCAAATATAACAGTTGTAATGAACATAATAACCGGTAAGGATTCCGTTAAGTCAACAATCATATCTTGATTAACACTTTGCGAAATACCGATAAACTCATAAAATATTTGAAGCAAGAAACTAACACCAAAAGCCAACACGAAGTTTTTAAGTATCTGAACTAAATTACTACCTAACTTACTTCTAAACACTTTAAAGTCATACTTTAAGATGTCAAAGGTTAGTTTCAATAAGACCCCTGTTGCGATCAACTCACTAAAGAACATAGCGATTGTCATTATATCAGGATCATTTGCCCCAATACCCATTACAAGCGCAACAATAGTACCCAAAACAGCCCCAATTAGAGGGAAAACAAACATACTACCTACAAAATAAAATAATAGTAACTTCCCAGTATCTTTAAATGTAAACTCAGGTCTAACGTCTTCAACATACTCTGTTTCCAAAAATTCATACTCAGTCATAAAGAACCTCCCGATTATCTAAATCAAATACGCGGGCGATTCGTCCCCCACCTAAACATTCCATCCCATCATAGAAAACAGCTTCCTGTCCCAATGTAATAGACTTTGTTTTTTCAATTACAATAACTTCTAATGTTGATTCATTTAAAAACTTAATACTTACCTTACGATCTGGTTGTCTATATCTAAACTTAGCCCCAACCTCACGCTCACTTCTATCATCACTAAACCAATTGACATCTTCAATAATTACTTTAGACGCAAATAATTTCTCATGATCAGCACCCTTACCAACATATAGAATACGTTCTGATAAGTCCTTGCCAACCACAAACCACGGCCCCATATGGCCACTTATATCCAAACCATGGCGTTGTCCAATGGTATAGAACATCACGCCCGCATGACGCCCCACTTCAAGACCACTATCAACATCAATGATTGGCCCTTCAGCATCCTTCACATAGTTCTTTAAAAAATCACGATAGTGACGCTCACCAATAAAACAAATACCTGTGGAATCCTTCTTGGTAGCCACAGGAATATTTTGCTCCTTCGCAATCCTTCTAACTTCACTTTTATCTAAAGAACCCAGTGGAAACAACACTTTATCCAAAATTTCTGGATTCACACGACTCAAAAAATACGTCTGGTCCTTATTAGTATCAACACCACGTAACATCTTACCCTCAACACTTTGAGCATAATGTCCTGTTGCTAAATAATCAAAATTCTCTTGTTCCATAAAATCATAAAAGGCATCAAACTTCACAAATTGATTACACAAAATATCAGGATTAGGGGTATACCCTTTTTCAGTCTCACTAATAAAATATGAGAACACATTATCCCAATATTCCTTTACGTAGTCCACACGTAAAAGAGGCAACCCCAAGTGATCCGCGACCCGTTTCGCATCTTGATAGTCAAGCTCTTGCGAACACGTTTCGTCCATAATCGTGGGATTGCCAAGTATGTCATTATTTGTGAGCGAGTCCCAGTTCCTCATAAAGGCACACGTCACATCATAACCCGCTTCTTTCAATAGAAACGCTGCTACGGCACTATCTACGCCCCCAGATAAACCTACTAATACACGCTTACTCATCTTATACTTCCTTACTGTCTCTATTTCTACTGGATAAATATCCAGCTGTACCTCTCATCTCAGGTGGAAGAAAAGCATCAATCTCTTCTTCATCATAACCAATTTGAAACAAACGCTCATTCATAATAATAGGGCGTTTCAATACACTAGGATGACGTTGCACAAATGCAATCAACTCGCTAATTGACAAATCGTCTAAGTCAATATCAGATTCTTGCATGACCTTAGAACGCTTCGATATAATATCTTCAACGCCATTCTCGCTTCGCATTAAAAGATATTTTATTTCTTTTTCACTTAGCATTGCTGTAAAAATATTTTTCTCAATAAAACGCAAATCGCGTTCTTTCAACCAATGACGCACTTTACGACACGAAGCGCACCCAGGCGAAGAATATAGAATAATCATGAAAAATCCTCCTTTGTCTATTTCATTATATAATTATTTGTAACAAAATTAAAGACATATTTATTTAAAGTCCAAACCCATCTTCTTTTGAACAGCATCCAAAGTCAACGCCGCCTGAACAGAAGCCTTTTTAGCCCCCTCTTCTAAAATACGAAGATAAATCCCACTATCCTTAATTTCACGATACTTCTCTTGAATTCCTTCAAGCTCACTCACAACTACTTCCGCGACTTCTTTCTTAAAGCCACCATACTGATAATCCTTAAACCGATCCACACACGCTTCAATACTAATACCCGTTAACGCTGCATAAATCGCCAACAAATTAGAAATACCCGGTTTATTCTCTTTATCATAGTAAATTTTATTATCACTATCCGTGACAGCTGACATAATCTTCTTACGAGCAACCTTAAGGTCATCACCCAAATAGATAACGCCCTTCTCACCCTCTTGATCCGACTTACTCATTTTACGCAAAGGATCACTTAAGGACATAATACGCCCCCCCACTTTAGGGGTAATGGGTTCAGGTACAACCAGCGTATCACCAAATCGATTATTGAAACGCTCCGCTACATTACGCGCTAACTCAACATGCTGCTTCTGATCCTCACCTACAGGCACGCCATCCACACCATGAATTAAAATATCAGCAGCCATCAACGTCGGATACGTATAGAATCCAGCCGATAGCGAAATACCCTCATCACGCTTATCCTTAAACTGAGTTTGCCTATTTAGCTCACCCATGGAAGTCATGCACGATAAAATGAAACCCAACTGCGCATGTTCCAATACATCACTCTGCAAAAATAGCGTGACTTTATTTGGATCAAGTCCACATGCCAAATAATAAATGATCGCATCTTCTAAATTCTTTTGTAATTCCTGTGCATCAATTGGCATCGTTATACAATGCAAATTCGCAATAAAAACACTTAGCTCATAATCATCTTGATACGATACAAAAGGACGCAATGCGCCAATATAGTTACCTAAATGTAATTGCCCGGTGGGTTTAATCCCACTAATCATCTTTTTCATAATGCCTCCTAATTGTAAGAAAAAACACAGTGACCTGTGTTTTCTTATTGACCTAAAGACTTCATTGTCTGTCTGATTTGCGCTTCAGTTGGTTTACGACCCATCTGCATATACATAGCACGAATCATTTTCTCGTTAATGGGTGGATTTTCCTTAATTTGCTTTTCAAACATACGCTTAGTTACGAAGAATGTAATGATAGCACCTACAGCCCCACCGAACAGAAATATAAATAAATCTCTACCTAAACTACTTGCAATAATAAACATTTGATACACCTTCCTCATAAAGTTCATGTATATTGTAACGCTTTTCATCTATCTATTCAATAGTTAATAATCTTAAGAAACCCAAAAGGTGATATTATTCCCTGTAAGTACAGGTGGGTATCCGCCTCTAAGCCTGGGAGCCCGGAATAAATTCCGTTATTCAACGCCGCTTAGAAAAGTTCAAGATTCCCTTATATCAAAGTGTTGGAAATATATTTGTCCTTTTGGGTAAGTTAATTATAACACACATAGCCCAGTACACAAACATACAACGCCTAAAACTCCACAATCAATTTGTGTATTTCTTTACAAGGTTTAAATAAGTATCGTTGCCTAAACCCTATGAATATATGCTATAATACATACATTATGAAGAGGTGAAATATGAAACTCAGTCGAGATTATTTCTTTACATTAAGAGAAGATGTTAAAGATGAAGATTCCACTAGCGGAAACTTATTAGTACGAGCAGGCTATATTAAAAAAAGCTCCTCAGGTATTTATATGTTTCTACCTATGGGTTTAAAAGTAAAAAGAAAAATTGAAGATATTATTCGCGAAGAAATGAATAGTATCTATTCCAGCGAAGTCAGCATGCCAGCCCTAATACCTGAAGAAGTATATATTGATTCAGGAAGACGCGATATGCTCGGAAGCAGTATGTTTACCCTCAAAGACCGCTTTAAGAAGCCCTTTGTACTAGGACCTACCCACGAGGAACTGTTTGCTCAAGCCGCAAAATCAATGGTCAAGTCCTATAAACACTTACCCTTTAGTTTATATCAATTTCAAACGAAATACCGCGATGAACCAAGACCCCGTTTTGGTTTAATTAGAGTAAGAGAATTTGTGATGAAAGATGCCTATACCTTCGACAAAGATCTAGAGTCATTGAACAAGCACTACGATGATTTCTTCAATGCCTATAAGCGAATCTTCGATCGATTTAATCTAAACTATCGTATTGTGAAGGCAGATACAGGAGTCATGGGTGGTCTTTTATCAGAAGAATTCCAAGCTATTTCTCCAATTGGAGAAGATATCTTAGTATTGGGTGAAGATACAGGTTATGCTTCAAATTTAGAAATTGCAGAACACATAGGAAAAATTGAATCAAACGAACCCTATAAAACACTAGAAAAAATACATACACCCAATGCCAAAACAATAGAAGAAGTTACTTCGTTCTTCAACGAAGACATTCAAAAATTCGTAAAGACCCTAATCTATCAAGTCGACGACAAACTCGTTGCCGTATGTGTCTTAGGCGATCGCGATGTTAATGAAACGAAATTACGTAAACTATATAACGCAAACGATGTTGAACTAGCAGACTTTGATAAAGTCATGGAAGCTACCCATGCAGCGGTAGGTTTCGCGGGTCCTATTGGCCTCAATATTGACGTCGTAGTCGACCAACACATTGAAAACCTAAGAAACTTCATTGTGGGCGCCAATGAAACAGACTACCATTTTATAAATGTAAACCACTCTGACTTCAAGCGAACCCATTTAGCCGATGTATCCAATGTTATTGAAGGTGATCCCAATCCAGATGGTAAAGGAGTTCTTACCTTCGCCAAAGGAATTGAAGTGGGTAATACCTTTAAACTCGGAACCAAATACTCCAAAGCTATGGATTTAGAATACTTAGATAAAGACAATACACTACAAGAAGTATATATGGGTTCATACGGTATTGGTATAGCTAGAACTATGGCGGCCATTGTCGAACAAACAGCCGATGAAAACGGATTAAACTGGCCCGTACACTTAGCACCCTATAAAGTTGCTATCGTACTCATAGCCACAAAAGATGAAAAAGCAGTAGAATACGCCAACAATCTATACAACGAATTAACCAAACAAGGTATTGAAGTAATCCTAGATGACAGAGATACAAGACCTGGTGTCAAGTTCAAAGATATGGAACTCATTGGTATCCCCTACCGCATTACCATTGGTAAAGCACTAAACGATGGCAACGTAGAATTCAAAGCAAGAAACGACGCCGATTCGCAAATAATAGCCACCGATGCTATTATTGATACTATCAAAAACTTATAGGAGGCCCCATGCGACATAAAGAGTTATATGAAGCCATCCTCTCACTAAAGAATCTAGAGGAAGCAGAAAGCTTCTTCAACGATATCGCAACCGATAGTGAACTGGATGATCTATCCGATCGCCTCAACGTAGCCAAGCTATTACTAGAAGGCCAAACCTATGAACAAATCACACAAACAACACAAATATCCTCCGCCACAATAGCCCGCGTAAACCGCGCTATTACCTACGGCGATCAAGGATATAAAACAGTAATCGAAAGAATTCACAAAAAATAACTCCTACGGGAGTTATTTTTCATATAATTTATCAAATACTAAAAAACATTCATATTTTACTTTACTTCGATAAAGTAATGAAGTATAGTAAGAAACATACAAAGGAGCGTAATTATGAAAAAGATTATATTAGTATTAGTACTCGCAACCCTATTAGTAGGGTGCAATAAACCAGAAAATTCAAAAACAAGCTTAGAAGAAATTAAAGAAAACGGTGTAATGGTTGTTGGGTATACCAACTATCCACCTCTTGGGTTCAAGGACAAAGACGGCAAAGAAACAGGACTTGATCTTGATATTGCTAAGTTAGTGGCGCAAAAATTAGGCGTTGACGTTGTCTTTCAATATATAGACTGGGATACCAAAGTTTTTGAGTTAAACAATAAAAATATCGATATGATATGGAATGGCTTCACTATTACAGAGGAGCGCAAACAAGAAGTAAATTTTGGCAAGCCCTATATGGATAACCAACTTGTGATTATTTCTAATAAAGACACCCCCATTAACACTCTTGATGAACTTGTAGGTAAAGACGTCGCAGTAGAAACACAAAGCAGTGGCCAGATTGCCTTAGAGAAACTGGATGTATTTAGCGATATAAAGGAAATGCAAAAATATACTAATGTTGCCGATGCACTCTTAGCCCTTAATGCTAAGACAGTAGATGCCGTAATCGCGGACATTACTTTTGCAGCCTATACCAATACACAATCTCCTGATAAGTATAATATCAGCCAAGAAGCGATTGGTTCAGAATATTATGGCATTGGCTTTAGAAAAAATGATGACGATTCACTAAAGGATGCTATTGATAAAGCCATTGATGAACTCATTGCATCAAAAGAAACCAAAGCCATATCTGAGAAATGGCTTAATAAAGATCTAGTGTATCGCCCATGAGTTATTGGACTGAAGTCATCCTTGAAGTTTCTAAAGGACTCGAAAATACCTTTATTATTTTTGGGAGCACCCTCCTAATTGCCTTGCCACTGGCTGCACTCCTTGCACTTGTCTATTTATCTAACGCAAAAGTTCTTCAAGGCATCCTATCAACCTTTATATGGATTGTAAGAGGTTCACCCTTAATGCTTCAGCTCATCTTCATGATGTTTGGACTCCCAGTATTACTAGGGATTCCCTTTAAAAACAGATTACTCATTGCTTCACTCACTTTTATCGTAAACTATACCGCTTATTTTACAGCCATGTTTCATAATGGTTTAAAAGTCATACCAAAGGGGCAATGGGAAGCAGCTCAGATGCTACAAATACCAAAACTAAAAACACTCACGAAGATCATATACCCGCAAATGATACGAAATACCCTAAAATCACTTGAAAACGAAACGATTACGCTACTCAAAGATACCGCCTTAATTTCAACCTTAGCCTTAAGCGATATCCTCAGAAATGCGCGCGAAATTTTAAATAGAGATCAACGCATAGAATCACTATTTATAGTATTAATTATGTATCTATTCTTTAGTTTCATAATCATTCAAGGTTTCAAATACTTACAAAGAAAGGTACGCCTAACATGATTAAACTCAATAATATTTGTGTAAACTACGGCAGTAATACTATTCTAAATACCTTCAATTTAAGAGTCATGGAAGGAGAATTCCTAGGAATCGTGGGTCCCTCTGGCATTGGTAAATCAACACTTCTTAGAGTTATTGCCGGTTTATTAAATCCCAGTTCAGGTGAGATATGGATTCAAAATGAACTACTAAGTCCATCCCTTAAAACCAAAGAGAAACAGAAAATAACTAAGAAGATTGGTTATATATTTCAAGATTTTAGTTTATTTCCTAACATGACCGTATTCAATAACTTAGCTATCGTTCAAAAAGAAAAAGATAACAATCAAATAGAAACGCTCCTAAAGCAATTTGGCATTTATGATAAAAAAGACGCCTATCCAGATGAGCTCTCAGGGGGGCAAAAGCAACGCGTGGCCATTGCTCGTGCATTAGTACTTAACCCAAGCATCTTACTGATTGATGAAGCCACTAGTTCACTAGATAGTGAACTAACAAAAGAATTTATGGATTATATGACCGTATTAAATAAGCAAGGAATGACTATGGTTTTCATAACCCATGAGACACATCTTGTTGATACGTATTGCTCACGTAAATATGATATGAAAAACAGCTGAGATTTCTCAGCTGTTTTTACTACATTCCTTTACTTTCTAAATAAACAAATATTTGCGCTACTAATAAATACGGACCAAAATAAAACAAGAGAAGCACCGCTGCCAATCCACCAAGCAGCATAAATATAACACCCAAACTAGGCACCGACGAGAAAATTAACATAATAAACAACGAACCAAGAAATACGGCAATTGGTGCCCCTAGATACTTAACATCTAACATAAACAGTTGCATCTTATAGCCATTGGTTGCACTAAAACTTTGGGTAATGGATTCAACACCATTATCGGTAGTCCCATCACCAATTAAGAAAACTCTAAAGCCTAAGGCATAGCCTACAACGATTGATACGATAAATCCAAGGATTGGGATAATGCCAATGATAGTTAAAAGTATTGAGGTTAGAAACCCAGATACCGCTAAAGGAACCATATATTCCCTTGCATTATCAACAATCTCAGAAGGTATAATATCCACATCCGCCATTACACTCTTTAAAAGCGTAATAGCAAAGGCTCCATTCATTACCAAAGATATAAACGTCTTTAGTACCCCAGTTAGAAAACCCCTAGCCCCCACTTGTGTAAGGGCTAGAAACGAAGCAAGCGGATTGGGATCATCCATGATTGCTTTAAACGTTAATAAATTAAAAGCATTCGCCCCTTTTAAGATAGACCCCAATAACGAATCAATTAAATTGATGATAAGCAAGATAACCACAATTGAAACCCAACGCCCTTGCACATAGTTTCTAGTACGCTCGTATACTCTATTTCTATCCATATTATTCTCCTTTATATTTGATAAAATTATATCATACTTTTCATCTATAGAATTACAAAAAAGTAAAAAAATACCCCTTGGGAGGTAAAACCACCCAAGAGGTATACTTTTAAAGAAAGGCCTTTATTGCTCTAGCGACTTAACAAATCGTTCTAAGCGATCTAAAGCTTCCTTTAAGACCTCTTGAGAATAACAATACGACAACCTTACATAGTCATCGGCCCCAAAGTAAACTCCTGGTATAATAGATACTTTAGCTTCTTTGGCACATTTAAGTGCAAAGTCATAGGATGACATGCCAAACTTCTTAATACTTGGAAAAATATAGAATGCCCCTTCTGGCTTATCTACTTCAAGACCCATATCTACAATTCTTCTATAAACATAATCGCGACGCTTTTGATAATCTTCTTTCATATAGTCAGTATTAACATCAAAGGCTTTTTCAGCAGCATGTTGGGCGATACTATTGACCCCTGCCATCAGGTTTTGGTGTAGCTTGTGCATTTCATCAATCAAATACGTTGGAGCCACAACATAACCAATACGCCATCCTGTCATAGCATGGGATTTAGAGAATGCTTGAATTACAATCAAACGATCTCGAAGATCTTCATAAGACCTTAGACTTGGTAAATTAACATCATACACAAAACGATTGTATACATCGTCTAGTATCACAAACAAATGCTTATGATCGCGCATTACATTTGCGACTGCATCTATTGATGCTTGATTTAATATTTGACCTGTAGGATTATTGGGTGATGTGAGAATCAAGGCCTTTGTCTTATTAGTTACTAACGCACGTAACTTAGACTCATTTATCTGAAACCCATCCTCTATCGTATCAAGATAGACGACATCAGCCCCAGATAGACTCGCCTGGCTTCTATACAGCGTATAACCAGGGGTTGGTTGTATCAATGCATCTCCTTCATGAAAGAGTGTCCACATGCTCAAAACAAGCCCCTCAGTAGCACCATTCGTAATTATTATATTATCTAATGTAATATCCTCGCCATACAATCCAGACTCAAACCTAGCAATAGAGTCTCTAAGAGATGTAATCCCTAAAGCAGGTGGATAGTGCGTAAGATTTCTATCAAGAGCCAACTTTGCCTCATCCTTAATGAGTTCTGGCGTATCCAAATCAGGTTCCCCAATCGTAAGATAAACCATCCCTTCTATCTTAGAACAAAGGGCCGTAAAACTACGAATACCACTAATTCCAATATTTTCAATTCTACTTTTCATCTACATCACTCCCACCTTTAATTAATATAGTACCATAAGAATACTAAATTTCACGCATAAACTGATTATAGAACGCCACTAAAACATCATGACGCTCTCTAGCGATTACTTTAGCCTTATCCGTTTCCACATAATCAATTAACTTAAGCAACTTCTCATCAAAATGAGCAATGGCATTACGCTTCAAATTACGATACTCATGATAATCATCGGCCACAATACCTTCCAAATCCTTATTATGAAACGGCAAACCCTTAAACCCTGCATAATAGAAGGCTCGCGCAATACCAACGGCACCCATAGCATCAATTAAATCCGCATCACTCACAATACGCGCTTCAAGACTACGCACAATTTTCCTACCATTTTTAAATCCAATTGATAAAATACCTTCCTCAATTTCAGTTTCAAAACCCTCTAAATCAAGCTTCCACTGTTCAATATATTGATTCAAGCAACGATTCTCAAAACTCAACTTATCATCAAACACATCATGCATATACGCAATCATTAAGGCCACAAAGGGATTGGCTTTGTCTACAAGTAAGCGTGCAGTTAAATTAACTACACGCTTTATATGATCATAATCATGACCCGAGGCATCACTAGAAAACAAATCCTTAATGTTTCTATCAACTGCCTCCAGTGTTTGAATCTGAGCCCTACTTAATGACCCCATCTAATAACTCTAAAACTTCATCTGTGGTTGAAGCCGCTAAAGCCTTCTCACTTAAAGCCTGCATATCACTATACTTAAGCCCACGAATAATACTACGTGCTTCTAAAATAGAAGATGCTGACATTGAGAACTCATCCAATCCAAGTCCCAATAGAAGCGGAATTGCCTTTTCATCGCCCGCCATTTCTCCACACATTCCAACCCATTTACCTTCTTTATGAGCCCCATCTATTGTCATCTTAACTAAACGCAAGATAGATGGACTATACGGTTGGTAAAGATACGATACACGCTCATTCATACGATCGGCCGCCATAGAATACTGAATTAAATCATTAGTTCCAATACTAAAGAAATCAACTTCCTTAGCAAACTGATCCGCAAGAATAGCAGCGGCAGGAATTTCAACCATCATACCCAACTCAATATCATCACTAAAGGCAATACCTTCTTTAGATAAATTCTTCTTCTCATCTTCAACAATAGCCTTAGCATCTCTAAACTCATTTAAAGTAGCAATCATGGGGAACATGATACTTAACTTACCATGAACCGAAGCCCGTAATAACGCACGAACCTGAGTACGGAAGATATCCGTACGATCTAAACAAATACGAATCGCACGATAACCCAAGAAAGGGTTCATTTCTTCAGGTAATTGCAAATAAGGAAGTTCCTTATCGCCACCAATATCTAAAGTACGAACAACCACTCTACCTGGCAACATATTTTCAAGTACCGTCTTATAAGCCGCATACTGCTCCTCTTCACCCGGTAACTCCTGTGAATCCATATATAGGAACTCAGTACGGTATAAACCAACACCCTCGCCCCCATTATTAAGAACACCCGTAACATCATGAGGCGTACCAATATTACCTGCTAATTCAACTTCATGACCATCCAAGGTAACACTCTTCGCGTCTTTAAGAACCTTTAGATCCTCACGATGTTGCGCAAAAGCCTCACCCTTTTTAACATACTCATCTTTTTGATCATCACTTGGGCTCAAGATAATAATACCATCTAAAGCATCCAATATTATTTCAGTACCGTGGTTAACTTTATCAAGCAAAGATCCCGCACCAACTACCGCTGGAATTTCCAACGAACGCGCCATAATCGCAGAGTGAGACGTACGTCCCCCAATTTCAGTTGCAAATCCCTTAACAAAATTTCTATCAAGTTGCGCTGTATCAGATGGCGTTAAATCCTCTGCTACAATAACAACTTCCTCACTAATTACAGATAAATCAGGAATAGTCTCACCAAGAATGTGACACTTAATACGATACGTAACATCACGAATATCCGCTGCACGTTCTTTAAAGTAATCGTTATCCATGTTTTCAAAAATGGTAACAAACTGATTGCCCACTACATCCGCAGCATAATCAGCATTAACAGCCTCATCTTTAATCATGCCTTCAATTTGACCCACTAACTCAGGATCCTCAGCCACCATAATATGAGCGTCAAAGATAGCAAGATCTTCATCCGTCAATTTACCCATAGCTTTTTCCTTAATAGCCTTAATCTCATTGATTGATACATCAATGGCATCACTTAATCGCTTAAGTTCCGCTTCAACGTCAGCCCCTTCAACTTTTACTATTTCAAGTACAGGATGCTGCAACTTAAATACCTTTGACACCGCTACTCCGGCGGATGCCGCTATTCCTTTAATCATAATTCTCTCCTTCTTATAACTAAACCCTATTAGGCTAGTTTATTTTAACATTTTAACCGCTTTCTTTCAAATCAAAACAAAGACTTATTAAAACACAACACACAACCAACGAAAAGTACAAACAAAGACCCAGAATTCACAAAATCCTACTCCTCTATATTTAAGACCCACGCAAAAATAAGCGGAAATAAAAACAAAATTCCCATGGCCAATTTCATTCCAACATCAATACCCAACCATAGTGACAAAACTACCACCACTAAAAGACCACTAATTCTACCAAATCCAATCACAAGTTCACGCGCCAAGCTACGCCCCAATAAGTTTTCAGTCTCACGATACTTAGAAATAACACGCATAGCTAAGGCACTAAAGCCATTGGATGCAAGAGGCAATGCAATATTATATAAAATACCATAAATTAAAACACCCCAAACAGAGGGCCATCCCAACACTGCCCACCCTGATATCATTACCCCCACACTGGCGATAGATATCACCGCAATAGCATTTTTATCATTAATCAACTTACCACTTAGATAATGCATAAATGTAGCAAGAATCGCAAACACCCCCAAAACATTACCATAAACACTGCCATCACCCAATATATTGTAAATAACAAGACCCACTAAAGAAAGCGTCGCGGCCTCTCTAACACCCCACATATACTGCGCTCCCAAAATCTTAGTCCACTCCTTAT
>CAYWUU010000011.1:0-16123 GCA_964461405.1 uncultured Erysipelothrix sp. | reverse complement strand
ACAGTTTTGAACTCTGTGGACATTTATTTCATAAATACTTTGTCAACAGTCTGAAGACATGGATTACCATGTCTTAAGGCGCTAGTCGCCTTTTTTTGTGGATAAGTATTTTTTGTCTTGGTTAATGATACGCTCTTTTGCCACTTTGAACTCTTGTTGCTCCTCAACTGCATCAACATTCACAAAGCTAACACTATCAACATAGTTTCTAAAATGAGCAATTAATAATGTTGTGATATTAGGGATGGTCGTTGGTTTAAGACGTTGATCTTCAATGGTACTCATTTTATAGGGGTTAATATCAAGGCTATGGTTGGTTAGTTCGTAGAAACGTTTGATGGTCTCACTACGATGCATCTGATCCCCGTTCACATTTAAATAACAACCAACTTGAGCATTATCTCCCGTTTTACTTTGAAACATGCCCCCCACTTTCTTACCGTTGATACTAATATCATAGGTACCAAAGGCATAGGTGCCTTGAACAATGCCCAAACTCAAATCAAGTTCAAGGGGCGCTAAAGCTTCACTTAAGAACTCAAAGAGTAAGTGATAGCGCTCAGTGCCACTTTGGTTTGACTTTAGAATAAAAGAGAAATTAAGCACACCAGGATCATGAACAATAGAACGACCCCCATAGTTTCTAAAATGTACACTATAACCATTTCTGCGGTAGAAACTAAGACCCTTATTGAAGTCATCTACCAAGGTATCATCAATCCCTAAACTAATATTAGGGCGATGGCTTGTTTTTAGTAGAAGTATTATAGCATCTTCATCAAGTTCTCTTAGTAATACATCTGAGATGGCTGCAGAAGTATGCACATCTTTTATGTGCGTCAAGTCTGCAATATAACCTTTCATATGATCACCTTCTGTACTTATTGTTTATTAAAAAAAGATGAATGTCAATATTTTATTTATGTGTGATGATTTATTCTATGGAGTAATGCTAGTGTTTTAGCGTCTTTTAACTCCATGGCGTTAAGTGTATCAAGCGTACATTTTATGATTTCAATATCTTCGTTTTCATCGAAATTCACACCAACATAGCTTAAGTCTGTGGCTAAATAGAAATAGATTTCTTCGTTATTGTATCCAGGAGATAAGTAGGCACTCCCCAGTGATTGAATCGATTGGGCTCGATAGCCCGTCTCTTCCTCTAACTCTCGCAAGGCACTGTCTTGGGGATCTTCACCCGGATCAATCAGACCCGCAGGAAACTCTATCAAAGGCTTTTCAACCCCGAAGCGATATTGTTTAACCATAAGATAGTGATCGCCAACTTTGGCAGCCACACATACTCCCCCAGGATGTGTGACTTGCTCAATATTTAAAATTTTATCGTTGAACTGAAACTTTGCTTCAAGTACATCAACAATGAGTCCTTGATAGACTCTTTGACTCGTTATCTTTTTCATTTCTCTGTTAATTCCATATATAGGTCAATGCGTTTGATGATTTGATCGATACTTTGCTTCCAAAAGCCAACATCTGTGGTATCAATACCAGCTAATTTACCCACATCTTCGCAACTGCTCTTGGCGGTAGCTTTAAGTAAGTTTTGGTATTTAGGTACAAAGGCCTCTTTTTCAATTTCATATTGAGCATAAAGACCCAACGCAAACAATCCACCAAAGGCATAAGGGAAGTTATAGAAGTTATTGCTGGCGCTATAGTAGTGTCCCTTGCATAGCCACATATAGGGATTATAGGTAGCAGGATCAAGCCCTTCTCCATAGGATTCACTTTGGGCTAAAATCATGAGTTCTTGAAGTTTCTCTGAATTCAAGAAATCTTGCTCCCTTTGCGCAAATAGCATAGTTTCAAATTTATAACGCGATAATATATCAATGGTTATTTGAATTAAATCCTGCAAACTATTTTCCACCAACATGATCTTTTCTTCATCACTAACGGTATCAAGGGTTGCGTTAAAGACAATATTCTCACAGAAGGTAGACGCTGTTTCTGCAACAGGCATGGTATAGCCTGTATTAAGAATGGAGTTGTCTTCTAATTGAAGACCGTGGTAAGCATGTCCAAGTTCGTGAGCGAGTGTAATAATATCACTAATGGACCCGCCATAATTTGATAATATTCTGCTTTGTTTAATCTGTGGTAGATTACTGCAGAAAGCACCACCAACCTTACCTTCTTTTGGTAAGAAGTCAATCCATTGTTCATCGTAGGCTCTAAGGGTCATGTCTTCTAAGTCTTTTGAGAATGTAGAAAAAGCATTCACTATTAAGGTCTTCGAGTCCTCGATGGAATAATTTCTTGGATTGTCCAGTGCAACTGGCGCAAACATCTCATGCCACGGTAAGCCGTTTTTATAACCCATGAGTTTTCCTTTATGAAGAAGATATCGTCTTAATTGTGGTAGGCTCTCTTCAATGGCTTGAATAAGAGCATCCAAGGTATCTTGAGATAAACGAGAATTAATAAGGGTTTCTTCCAAGGGTGAAGCATAGCCGCGAAGGGCGTTGGTTTGTATTACTTCACCTTTAATACTATTAAGCGCAAACGCAATAGAATCATCAATCTTGCGATACAATTCCAATTCCTTTGCGTAAGCTTCTTTGCGCACGGTCGCATCGGCACTATAGGCTAAGTTTCTTAGTGAAGTCATGGTATGTTTTTTACCGTTATAATCAATAGTAGTCGATGAAGTTAAGTTTTGTTGGAGTAGACTCCAGGTTGTTGAACCGTTAATTTTCATCTTACTGATGGCTTCTTCTACTTCTTCATTTAAAGCAAACCGCGATTGATCGATAGTTTCCTGGAGAATGAATGCATGTTCCTTAATGAGAGGACTTAATTCAATCCAAGTAGGAAAAACCTCTTTTTTTGTTGCCATCCACTTAGTAAATAAAGCATGCGGGCGTGCCATCTTACTGAAGATATTCTGAATTTGTCCCATATATCGAATGGCTATAGTGTCATCTGTATGAGTGCTCATACGTAAACTCGCAAAGGAGCCTAGGTTCATAGCTAAAGTGTCAATGGCTTTACTTAATTCTAGCCAGGCTTCTAAGGATTCAATTCCATCTAGGGTTAACGATAGTTGATTAAGAACGTCGAGGTTCTCATCGAGTGTTTTAAGATCCGCTATATAGGTATCGTCAAAGTCTTTATATAGGGCATCTAGTGACCATGTATACATAATTTTCTCCTTTTGTATCTAGGGATATTGTATCATAATTGCGATTGAAAATATGGGTTTCAGAAAAAGTAATACTATTTTCATGAAAAGACTTGTAAAAGATAAAGGACTTTGTTATAGTCAATACAAAGAAAGGCGGATTATGAATATGAAAACTATGAAATCCCAATTAAGCTTCTTCTTTATCTTTACTAACTAGGTTAATACGGCCCTCGTGTCTATTGACCTTTTGTGTTTGGTTAAAGAACGTGTGGCTTAATTAAAACTGATTTGAACAGTTGGCTGCACGAGATGCAGTTTTTTTTATTTACTTTTTAAATCAGGAGGATGAATATATGAAAAAGTTCATAAGTATTTTATTGGTAGTGTTGTTGTTGGTGGGATGTGGTTCTAAACCAAAGGATAATGAAAAGAAGAAGTATAAGATTGGTGTCTTGCAATTGGCAGATCACCCTTCTTTAGATGCAACGTATGAGGGCTTGAAAGAGAAGTTAGATGTTTTGATGGGTGCTGATAGTTATACGATTGAATACCAAAATGCGCAAGGCAAACCTGATAATATTAGTTTGATGTCACAGCAATTAGTGGATGCTAAAGTGGATTTGATTTATGCAATTGCTACGAATGCGGCTCAAGGTGTTTATGCTGCAACCGATGGAACTGGGATTCCTGTTGTGTTTAATGCAGTAACTGACCCTGTGGATGCCGGTATTGTTAAGTCCATGGATAAGTCAGGAACTCATGCTATTGGGGTTAGTGATGTGGCGCCTATTGATAAGCAACTGGCTTTAATTAAGGAAATCTTACCCGAGGCTAAGAATATCGGAATTCTATTTAATACAGGTGAGAGTAACTCGGCAGTTCAAATTGCAATCGCTGAACAAGAAGCTTCTAAGTTAGGGCTTAATATTATTAAGCAAGGGGTCTCTGATCGCGCTGACATTGCCTTATCGGCTGCGAGCTTACTTGAAAAAGTCGATGCGATTTACAATATTACGGATAATATGATGGTTGAAGCTACCGCTTTAATTGTAGATGCTGCTAATATGGCAAAGAAACCTGTGTTTGCGGCTGAAGATGGCAAGTTTGATTTAGGGTTATTGGCAGCTGAATCCATTGATTATAAGAACTTAGGAGAATTAGGGGCTGAATTGGTTAAGCAAATTCTAGTCGATGGTAAAAATCCAGCTGAAATGCCTGTAAGTACGGTTACGGATACGGTGTTGTATATTAGTAAAGAAGTGGCTGATAAGTTGAATATTACACTTCCAGACAGTGTATTAAGTCGTGGTGTAGAGAAAAAGTAAAGTAAAAGAGGAATCGATGTATACGATTCCTCTTTTACTTAATAAAATGTTCAATGATATCCGCTACAGCATCTTCATCAAAACGATAGGGACTAACATAGTCTACACTTACGTGGATTGCATCAACAGCATTATTAGGGGCAGCACTATAACCAGCTTCCACCAACATACTCATATCGTTGTAGTTGTCTCCGATGGCTAGGATATTAGTAAGGGGAATATCCAGTGTTTGCGCTACTATATTTAAGGCATTTCCTTTATTAACACCCTTTGGATTAAGTTCAAGATAGCGATTGGATGAATAGCTAATTTCCATCTTATCTTTAATATGGTCGGGTATTTTTTGTTCTATGTCTCTTAGATAATCAATATCCAAAGATTGAAAGATCATCTTAATAATGTGATGTCCCTTTGCGAAACTAAAGGATTCATCAAATATTTCTTCGACGCCTTTAATGTTTTTAATGAAATCACGCTCGCTATCGTTTAAGCGATAGGCATAGGTTACGTGTTCCAAATAGGTATGGATACATACATCAAAGGATTGACCAAATTGAAAAAGAAACGCAGCGATATCATCGTCTAAGCTGTTAAAGGCTAGGACACTATCGTCTTTATTATTGTGAATCATACCCCCGTTGAAGCTGATGGATAGATCATCATCGCCATATAGATCCAGACTTTCTAAGGTACTGCTAATGGAGTGATAGGGTCTACCGGTTGCGGGGATAAACTTTATTCCTTTTTCTTTGGCTAAAAGGATGGCTTCTTTATTGCGTTTGGATACTAAACGCTCATGATTTAAGAGTGTTTCATCTAAGTCTGTAATAATAACCTTAACCATTATTTACCTTCATTTTGAGCATATTGTGCTAAGACACAGGATTGTGTTACTTGCAAATCGAGGGCTTTGGCTTTTTCTAGTAAAGCATCATCGATTGTTCCTGGTTGTAACCAAACGTGTTTAATATTTAAGTCTTTTACATGTTGAAGATAATCGATTCCAAACTTAGGGTTCACCACAAATACAGCAATATCAATAGGGCTGCCAATCGCCTCAAGGCTTGCGTATACTGGATTGTTTTCAAAGGACTCCAGGCGTGGATTAACGCCGTAGACCGTTTTACCTTTCTCTTGTAGTTTCTTAAAGATTTTGTATGAGTAGCGTTGTGGATCTTCACTAATACCAATCACCGCATAGTTTTGGTGGTTCAATAATATATTATATGGATTCATAATATCTCTCCTTTTCTATAACTATCTTACCATACTATAAGGATATAGGCTTCATTTACAGTTTCTTGTGCTTATGAGTGGTCTTTAAACCATTGTTTAAGGATATCTACTTCTGCTTGGCGCATCCAATGGTCATAAGGCAATACTTTGTGATCTACATTTCCTCCGTTCTTGGTAAGTCTTATTTCTAAATCTTTGGCGTCTTTTGGATCTAAGATATCGTCTTTTGCACCGCTGTGGATGAGGATATTCATTCCATGTAATTGATTTTCCTTGGTGGTGGTATCAATATTTGAGGGTCTTAGTAGAATGGCTCTATCGAAAATTGGTTCACCATCTAGTAAAATTGCGGCCAAAGCATTGGCTCCGTTTGAGAATCCAAGCGCCCACAGTTCAATAAGATGATAGCGTGCTTTTAGCATCTTTAGAATCTTAATAATATTGGGAACTCTTCTTAGCATATCTTCTGAGTCAATTACCGGATTTTCTTTTGTGGTGTACGCAAAGCGTCGCATGCCATCCTCGCCAGTGACCTCGCCTCTAAGGGCTAAGTAATTGAAATTAGGGGCTACTTCTTGAGCCAGTGATATGAGGGCATTTTCATCCCCACCGGTACCATGAAAGAGTACGAGTGTCTTATTTGAATTGTTGAATTTATACGTGTGTAACATGTTAAACCTCCTGATTACCTTTGTAGTATAGCAACCAATGTACGCTATCTCAATATAAGTGATTAAGGAAGTATAGGTGAAGTTGGGGGGCTGTGTTATAATTGATTTATAAGTTGGTGGGTCTATGGAAAAGAAATTTATTGAAGCGTATAAGATGGTAACATCGCGTGAGGGCACATTATTTGTGTATGCTTTTGCGTATGCTCTTATTACGGCCGTGGCACCTTTTCTTACCATTTCCGTAGTCTTAGCCAGTACCTTTCTATATGATGTGGATACCATTATTGCGACGGTGAGTCACTTTATACCTGCAGATTTAATCCTACCTTTTGTGAGTTATATCCGTGAATCTTCCCCTTCTGATATTGTGTTAATTATTTCCGTGGCTTCTGTATCCTTTTGGGTTGCTTCAAAGTCCGTATATTCTTATTTACTAGAAAGCAACCGCATTGATACCATTGATATAAAACCCTTTGTTTTAAGAATTATTGCCTTACTATATTTTATTATAATTGTTTTGGGGGCCATTGTGGTTCTTTTATTCCTAAATTACTTACCACCCTATACCTATATTACCGTTCCTATTTTATTATGGTTTATGATGATGGCATTTTATCGTCTTATTTCCTTTAAATTCTCTTCTTTCACAGATGTCTATATGGGAAGTGCGATTGCGACGGCTGGACTTATTTCACTGGGTAAGTTATTTCTTGTTTATATTTATAGCTATTCAAATTATCAATCGATTTATGGTCCGTTGGCTTCTTTAATGATTCTACTAATTTCTTGTTATTTCATATCTATGATAATTTATTATGGGTTTTGTGTAAATATCGTTTTTTATGATACTGATAAGCTCCCAAGTACTAATCGAAAGCTCGTCTATTCATTAAGTCAATTTAGTTTAGGGCGATCCCTGGATAAGCTTACTTCTAAGGGTGCAAAGAAGAAAAATCTCTAATTGATTTCTTTATTAAAATAGGCTGCGATTCTTTCGTTGATTTTATGGAATAAACTTGGTATCCTTGTTGTATTATCAAGCAAAGTAGACAATGCGCGTTAAGTGTTTGTGGATGGGAAGTTGCCACAAAACGAAAATCTTTGATTGCGATGTGTTGTTGCCTCCATTGCTAGGGGTTCTTTTCTATGCTTGAGATTAGAAAAGAGGGTGTTATTTTATGAGTAGAACACGTAAGATTGCTTTTATTGGCATGTTTGTAGCAATGGAAATTGCGCTAACGCGCTTTGCGGCTTTAATGCCATCATCTGTAACACGAATTAGTTTATCGTTTATCGCGTATGGAAGTGCAGGACTATTATTTGGTCCTAAGTTCACGATGCTATCTGCTTTAATTGGTGACTTGATTGGAGCGACTCTGTTTCCGCAAGGAACTTATTTTATTGGATTTAGTATAAGTGCTGTAGTAACAGGTTATTTATTTGGGCAACTGAAGCGATATAATAAGAACCATGAGGTCGTGGGGATCTTATTGGTACTTACGTTCGTCGTTGAGATGGGGATGAATACCTTATGGCTATCGCAAATGTTTGGTGTTTCGTTTATACCCATGTTGGTAAGTAGAGTCGTTGGCATTCTTATTAATTTGGGATTGCGTTTGCTTATCTTATTGCCTTTATTAAAACAATTGAAAAAAACGGAGTTATTTAATGAAAACTGATATTCAAATTGCCCAAGAATCACATTTAAAACCCATAGAAGAAATAGGAGCGTCTCTGTCTATTAAGAAAGAGGCGCTTGAGTCTTATGGAAGTCATAAAGCTAAGATTGATATTAGTAAAATAGAGAATCGTAAGTCGGGGAAGTTAGTCTTAGTTACCGCGATTAATCCAACTCCAGCAGGCGAGGGTAAAACGACTACGAATGTGGGGTTGTCGATGGCCCTCAATGCCTTAGGTAAGTCGTCGATTTCAGCACTTCGCGAACCTTCGTTGGGGCCCTGCTTTGGTATGAAGGGGGGCGCTAGTGGGGGTGGATACGCTCAAGTTCTTCCAATGGAAGATATTAACTTGCACTTTACCGGAGACTTCCATGCGATCACTTCAGCCCATAATCTATTATCAGCCTTGCTTGAAAATCATATTTTCCATGGGAATGCCTTAAATATAGATCCTCATAATATTGTATGGAAACATGTTCTTGACATGAACGATCGATCCCTTCGTAATATCGAAGTATCAAAAGACAAATTAAAGAATAGTATTCCTCACGCCTCGGGCTTTGATATTACCGTAGCCTCGGAGGTTATGGCTATTCTATGTCTATCAAAGGATGTTAGGGATTTAAAGGATAGATTGGGTGAAATTGTCGTAGCGTATACCTACGATTTTAAACCCATTTATGCAAAGGATTTGGATAGTGTGGGTGCTATGGCGCTGTTACTTAAGGATGCTATTAAACCCAATCTGGTTCAAACTATTGAGAATACGCCTGCCATTATTCACGGCGGACCCTTTGCGAATATTGCCCATGGATGCAATAGTTTAATCGCAACCAAAACAGCCATGAAGTTATGTGATTATACGATCACTGAAGCTGGATTTGGGGCTGACTTGGGGGCTGAGAAGTTCTTTAATATTAAATGTCGCCAAGGAAATTTAAATCCAGATGCGACCGTATTAGTAGCTACGATTCGGGCTTTGAAGTATAACGGGGGCGCCGAATTGAAACACATTAACGATGAAGATTTACAGGCTCTTGAGTTGGGACTTCCTAATTTGGATCGCCATTTCAACAATCTTAAGAAGTTTGGAGTCCCTATTGTGGTGGCTATTAATGCTTTCCCAAGTGATACGGAGAAAGAGATTCAACGTATCTATCAATGGGGCAAGGATAATAATGTCGTAGTGGTTTTATCAAATGTTTATGCCCAAGGCTCTAAAGGCGGGCTTGAGTTAGCCCAAGCTGTTGTGGATGCCTGTGAATTACCAAAAGATTTTAAGGTTTTATACGATGATGATCTATCTATTAGTGAGAAGATCGAAGTGATTGCTAAGGAGATCTATGGTGCAAGTGGGGTAAACTTCAGCGAAAAAGCTAAAGCTCAACTTAAGACTATCAATAAATGGCATGCGCATTTAAATGTCTGCATGGCAAAAACTCAGTATTCGTTTTCTGATGATCCTAGTAAATTGGGAGCCCCGCATAACTTTACGATTACGATTCAGGAGTTAAAACTATCAAAAGGGGCTGGATTTGTGGTAGCACTTACTGGTAAAATAATGACAATGCCAGGTCTGCCTAAGGTGCCGGCCGCAAATAGTATGGATTATTTGGAAGACGGTAGCATTATCGGACTTTCCTAGGGGGATTAATATGAAAGATATTTACATTTTATTGAGCGATACGGGTAGTGTATTAACGCGTATTATTAAGCATTTTACAAATAACCCTTATAATCATGTTTCAATTGCATTTGAAGAGGACCTAAGTAAGTTGTATAGCTTTGGAAGGCTTCAACCTAATAATCCTTTTTTTGGTGGATTTGTGGAAGAGAGTATTTATAGTGGCACGTTTAAACGCTTTGAGAATACCACATGCATGGTATTACGATTTGGTGTAAGTCTTGAGGAGTATGAGCTATTGCGTCATAACTTAAAAGCCTTTACCAGCAATACAGAAGGCTATACCTATAATTTAGTGGGTTTGATTGGGGCTGCATTTAATGTGAAGGTCCCTCGAAAAAGTGCTTATTTCTGTTCGGAGTTTGTGGCTTCTTTACTTTATGATTCAAATCTAACTCTTATGGACAAACAACCTCACTGTGTTAGACCCTATGACTTCAGTTATGTAGAGGGTATGGAGGTAATATATGAGGGGCTGCTTAGTGATTATGCTACGGAGATGAAACTGCTCTAGAGAACTCAACTTGGTTAAGAACCAAGTTTTTTTATCCTGTTTATGCTAGAATAATAAAGATTAGAAGGTGAAACTATGAATGAAAATTTAATTAATGTACTGGTAAATGAACTGCATCCCATTAGTGCTTCGCAAATAAAGAAGACCTTGGAGCTATTGAATGAGGGCAATACGATTCCCTTTATTGCACGTTATCGTAAGGAAGTAACAGGGAGTTTAGATGAAGTTTCGATAAAAGATATTCAAGATCGTTATGAATATCTTACGAACTTGAAGACTCGTAAAGAAGAAGTAATTCGTCTTATAGATGAACAAGGTAAGCTAAGTGATGATCTAAAGGATAGTATTCTAGCGGCTACTAAGTTAAATCAAGTCGAAGACTTATACAGACCGTATCGTCAAAAGCGTCGCACAAAAGCAACGATTGCGAAAGAAAAGGGCTTAGAACCATTGGCTCTCTATATTATGAATCTGCCCATGGAGGGTAATGTTGAGGATGAAGCACGCAACTATCTGAGTGAAGAAGTCATTTCGGTTGAAGATGCGTTATTAGGGGCCCATGAGATTATGGCTGAAGTCATCGGGGATGAACCTAAGTTTAGAACATGGATTCGTAATCATATGTTTAGACAGGCTACGTTAGTATCGACAGTTAAGAATAAAGAAAAAGATGAAAAAGGGGTTTTTGAAATGTATTATGCGTTTAAAGAAAGCGCCCCTAAGTTAGTGAGTCATCGTATTTTGGCCATGAATCGTGGTGAGAAGGAAGATATTTTAAAGATTGATATTGATTTGGATGATGAACCTGTTTTTAATTATTTAAATAAAGAACTTGTGGGCAAAAAAGCGCAGTCAATGGCGGCGCCCTATGTTATTAATGCCTATGAAGATGCTTATAAACGTTTTATTAAACCGGCTTTAGAGCGTGAGTTACGCAATGAACTTAATGACAAAGCCGAGGCACAAGCCATTCATATCTTTGGGGAGAACCTACGTAATCTTTTATTGGCGGCGCCTCTAAAGGGTAAGGTTGTGATGGGCTTTGACCCTGCCTATCGAACTGGATGTAAGCTTGCTATTGTGGATGCAACGGGCAAGGTGTTGAATGTGGATGTAATTTATCCCCATGCGCCAGCTACTAAGGAGCGTCAAGAGCGAGCGGCTCATATATTCCTTAATTTAATAAAGAAATATAAAGTAGAAATGGTTGTCATTGGTAATGGTACGGCCAGTCGTGAATCTGAAATCTTTGTGGCGGATGCATTGAAGACCTTGGATCACACGGTTTACTACTTGATTGCTAATGAAGCAGGGGCCTCTGTATATTCGGCTTCTGAGATTGCACGTAAGGAGTTTCCACACCTGGAAGTCGAACAAAGATCGGCGGTAAGTATTGCACGTCGTGTTCAAGATCCTTTAGCTGAGTTGGTTAAAATTGATCCTAAAAGTGTTGGAGTGGGTCAGTATCAACACGATGTAACGCAAAAACTATTGGAAGAGCAGTTGGGCTTTGTGGTGGAAACAGCGGTTAACCAAGTTGGTGTTAATTTAAATACAGCCAGTCCTCAGTTGCTAGAAAGAGTAGCGGGGCTATCTAAAGCCATAGCGCAAAATATTGTAACGTATCGCGAGGAAAATGGCATCTTTACCAGTCGTAATGCTTTAAAGAAAGTTCCGCGTCTGGGTCCTAAGGCGTTTGAACAAGCGGCGGGGTTTATTAGAATTCCTGAAGCTAAAAACATTTTAGATAATACAGGTATTCACCCTGAAAGTTATGATGTTGCCAAACAAATTATTAAGGATTTGAATATAGATGTGAAGCACTTGGGTTCAAATGAAATGATAGTTCTTTTGCAACATGCTAAGATAAAAGCAGAAGACTATGGTATTGGACAAGAGACCTTTGCAGATATCATGGATAATCTTGTGAAGCCCGGGCGTGACTTTAGAGAAGCCCTTAATACGCCCTTACTTAGAACGGATGTACTAACGATGGAAGATTTAAAAGAGGGCATGGAGTTGCAAGGTACCGTTCGTAATGTCGTGGATTTTGGTGCTTTTGTGGATATTGGGGTTAAGCAAGATGGTTTAGTCCATATATCTAAATTAAGTAAAGCATTTGTGAAGCATCCTACGGATGTTGTCGCAATTGGAGATATTGTGAAAGTTTGGATTCTTAATGTTGATCTTAAGAAACAACGTATCCAACTTACCATGATTCAAGAGTAAAGGAGAGTATTATGAGAAAACGATCAAAAGTACAGGAGCTAGTATTGACGTCTCTATTTATGGCTATCGTAATGGTGATGAGTATCATACCTAATACGGGTTATATAAATATAGGGGCTATATCGATTGCGATTGTCCATATACCTGTGATTGTTGGGGCGATTCTATTGGGATGGCGCATGGGGTTATTAATTGGAGCAGCCTTTGGGATTGGTTCATTTATTAATGCGTTGACAGCACCGTTGTTGTTGGCACCCGTGTTCTTAAACCCGCTTGTTTCGGTATTTCCAAGAATTATCTTTGGTGGAATTATTTACTTTATTTATAAGGGAATCGTTGCTTTGCCGTATTTTAAAAACCAAAAATATATTGCCTATGCACTAACGGCTGGTATTAGTACTTTAATCCATACCGCCATGGTAGTACCTTTAATGTATACTGTGGGATTGGGTTTTCCTGATATTGCTTCGGCTGTATTTCAAGGGGCCAGTATGGTTCAGTTTTTCTTGGCAATCTTGGTAGCTAATGGAATATTTGAAGTGATAGCGGCCGTTATATTGGTTCCTATTATACTTAGAGCCCTTAAGTCTGTAGAAGAGAGTGACTAATAAAAGAGCCGTTAATCCTTAATTAGGACTAACGGCTTTTATTTACTCATTCCACTTTAAACTTCGACCAATCGCTTTATGCCACATACTGATTTCTTTAGTTCTATCCACTTCTGGTTTAAATATATCCAAGGAGGCTTGAGCAATCAAACTCTCTTTACTACTAAAAAATCCTGTCGCAAGTCCAGCTAATAAGCACGCACCTAATGCGGTTGTTTCGCTTATTTGTGAGCGATGTACTTCCACATTCAAAACATCGGCTTGGTATTGCATCAAGAAGTTATTTAAACTGGCGCCTCCATCTACTCTTAAGTTATGAAGTGTGATTCCGGAATCTTTTTCCATGGCTTTTAGAATATCATAAGTTTGATATGCAATGGACTCAAGTCCCGCTCTAATTATATGGTTCTTATTGGATCCGCGCGTTAAACCAAAGATTGATCCTCTTGCCTCCATATCCCAATGCGGTGCACCAAGTCCTGTAAAGGCTGGGACTAAGTAAACACCCCCATTATCGCTGACTTTTGTGGCGAAATATTCAGAGTCCATCGAGGCATCCAGTAAGCCCATTTCATCACGAAGCCACTGGACTATGGCACCAGCCACGAAGATGGATCCCTCTAGAGCATACTCAACTTTGCCATCGTATCCAATTGCGACAGTTGTTAGTAGTCCATGTTTGCTGGTTACAATCTTATCCTTAGTATTCATAAGCACAAATCCACCGGTACCATAGGTGTTTTTAACATCTCCTTGATTAAAGCACATTTGTCCAAATAAAGAAGCCTGTTGATCCCCAACAATACTAGCAATTGGGATTTGATGGCCTTGAATATTAGCATAACCATATATCATGCTAGAATCACAAAGAGCTGGTAAGATTTCCCAAGGTATTCCCAAGTAGTCTAAAATCTTATGATCCCAAGTTAGGGTATGGAGGTTAAAGAGTTGTGTTCTAGATGCGTTGGTCACATCACTCACATGTTCCTTACCACCTGTTAGTTTATACACCAACCACGTATCAACGGTTCCAAACATTAAGTCGCCGTTTTTAGCCTTTTCCATGGCCCCTTCAACATTATCTAAGATCCACTTTACTTTGGTTCCAGAGAAATAGGCATCAATGACTAAGCCGGTATTCTCTTGAATATATTGACCCATAGGATCTTTACTAATTTCGTTACATAAGTCTGTGGTTCGTCGGCATTGCCATACTATCGCATTATAGATGGGAAGTCCCGTATGTTTATCCCAGATTATGGTGGTTTCTCTTTGATTGGTAATCCCAATGGAGTCAATCTCCTCGGGATTAATACCTGCTTTGGCGATAACTTCATGCATCACACCGCTTTGAGTGGCCCATATTTCCATGGGATCGTGCTCAACCCAACCGGGTTTTGGATAGATTTGCGTAAAGAGAGACTGAGCCCGAGCCACAATGTTTTGGTCTTTATCGAATAATATGGCGCGGCAACTGGTCGTCCCCTGATCCAGTGCTAATATATATTTTTTCATGATGTCCTCCATGTCTTTATGTCTATTATATACTAAGTGCTATAAAAAAACGTTGTATAAATAGTGAAAATAGCCTATCATTGAGGATAATTGGAGGAACTATATGAAATCAATATCAAAGAAGCGATTTATACATCGAATCGTCTTGGGGTCGTCCTTATTTGGTTTGTTCTTTGGGGCAGGCAACTTAATTTTCCCTGTGTTAATGGGACAATTAGCAGGGAAAAACTATAATCTGGCGGCTTTCTCCTTTATCCTCTCGGCAGTATTAATGCCAGTATTGGCGATTGTATATATTGCACATAGCAAGAGTGACTCACTGGAAGATTTATTAGCAGGCTTTGGAACAAAGTACGCGCGCTTCTTTAATATTTTGCTCTTACTAACCATAGGTCCTTTATTCGCCTTACCGCGTACTACTACGGTTCCCTATGAAGTGGGCGTTAGATTCTTACTGCCTGATTTCAATCATGAATTGGGATTGTTTTTGTATTCATCGACTTTTTTTGCGATAGCCTTATATCTATCACTTAAGCCAACGCAGTTAAAAGAGATTGTTGGTAAGTATATTAATCCCTTATTTTTAACGTGCTTAGTTCTATTCTTTGGGATGTTCTTTCTTAATACGATGGGGCCACTATCTAGTATTACACCCGATATATCCTATGGTAATGATACGGTTTTCACATCCGCTTTTAGTTCAGGCTACCAAACAATGGACCTGTTGGCTGCCCTTGTCTTTGCGTATGTTATTATCAGTGTTAACGACTATAGTGACGCCCGTGATAGTCAGGGGAAGTTGAAGGATATTGTCTTTGCGGGTATGTTCGCAGGCGTAATGTTGGGCTTAATTTATTATGTGCTAATTATTATTGGTGTTTCATCACGTAATGTATTAGCAGTATTTGATAATGGCGGAATTGCATTAGCGCATATATTTAATCATTATCTTGGTAAGGCAGGTACTCTTTTCTTCGCCCTTACCATTACCTTGGCTTGTCTTAAAACGGCCATTGGCTTGATTATTGCTTGTTCAAACTACTTCTCATCAATTATACCCAAGATTTCCTATCAGAGATTTGCTTATATAGTGACAGGTGTCTCCTTATTTGTTTCAAATATTGGTCTTAATGCCATAATTAAATTTGCGGTTCCTGTATTAAACTTTATTTATCCCTTAGCTATAATGCATGTAATTTATGGATTAATCTTTAAACAACGTCATCCAATCGTCAATAGATTTGTCCTATATATAACCATGATCGCTAGTGTCTTGGAAGTCTTAGGGGGATTACCTATTCTTTTATCAAATAGTGGGGTATTAAGTTTGATAGTAACAGCGTATCAATCCCTTCCCTTGGGTAATTTGGGATTAGCATGGATTAACTTTAGTATACTGGGAATAGTATTAGGGTATCTATTTAAAGTTATGAATAATATTAATAATTACGCAAGGTCTTGACCTTCTGGCGACTAGATTGTATAGGATAAAAAACGAGGTGATACAATGACTA
>CAYWUU010000010.1:0-20416 GCA_964461405.1 uncultured Erysipelothrix sp. | reverse complement strand
AAAACCCCTTATGTCTAAATACGTTTTTAAACATAGGGGTTTGTCTACAGTCTGATAACCCACTTACTGTGGGTTTTTTTCACCTTTCTTTAACGTAATAATATTAAAAGTAGGGTATAATAGATAAAAGGGGTGATTATAGTGAGTGCACATTTATGTGTAAGAAGTCATTATTCAATACTTAATGGGCTCATGTCTGTCGATGAGATCCTAAGTGAAGCCAGTAAAATGGGCTATAGTCACATAGCCTTAAGTGAGTTAAATGTAATGTACTCTGCTTTAGAGTTCTATAAAAAGAGTCAAGATTACGGTATACAACCTATCTTTGCGATGGAAATACAGTTTGAAAATTATAAGAGTTTAGTACTTGCTAGAGATAATAAAGGCTTAATAACTCTTAATCGCCTTTCTTATTTATTAAGTAAACAAGACTTTATTAGTCTTGATGATATCGTTGATGATCAAGAACATCTTATTTTAATCCTCTTCTCTGAGAAAGGTCCCTTTGAGCAAAATATGAATAAAGGTGACTATCTATTGGTTTCCAATACCATGGAAATGTTTAGGGATACCTTTAAATATGTATATATTGGTATTTCACACCAAGAGTCAAAGTTCTTTAATACCTATAATGAGAAACTTGTAGCGTTAGGGGAGGGTGTAGGCCTTAAAAGTGTTGCGGTCCCTAAGGTATATTATAGACACGAAGAAGACCAAGAAGTCTTTAAAGCACTGCGTGCTATTGATTTAGGTAAAACATTAGACGATCCTACACTTACTTCAGAACCGGGCCGCTATCTCTTAGATAAAGAGACGATGAAGCACTTGTATGGTGAAACACTACTAGCACCAATTGATGAAATAATTGCACTGATTAATGTTGATTTTTCTACTATAAAGAGTGGTTTACCCAAGTTTAATACCGGGCAAGATGTAGATAACGCTCTCTATTTGTCGACTTTAAGTAAAGTGGGCTTAAAGAAACGCTTGGATAATGAAGATAAGCAAGTCTATAATACCCGTTTGCAATATGAACTGGATATCATCAATTCCATGAAATTTACGGATTACTTTCTCATCGTCTATGATATGATACGCTACGCTAAGCACAAAGGTATTTTAGTGGGACCTGGTAGAGGGAGTGCAGCTGGTAGCCTTGTAGCGTATTCATTGGGTATAACGGATGTTGATCCCCTTGAGTATGGTTTGATATTTGAACGATTCTTAAATCCTGAGCGTTTATCAATGCCTGATATTGATATTGACATTCCGCCCAATAGAAAAGATGAAGTCATAGCGTATTTGAATATGAAGTATGGCAAGGAACATGTTGCACAGATTCTTACTTTTGATAACCTTTTGGCCAAAAGTACGTTTAAAGCCGTGGGGCGAATCCTCAATATACCCCTAGCTAAGGTTAATGAGGCGACCCATCATATTGGTAATAATACTTTAATAGACACGTATAAAAAAAATAAGCGGTTCGCTAAAATGATTCAAAGTGATACCAGATTACAGGCTTGCATGGATCTTTCCTTAAAGATACAGGGGCGCCCGCGCCATACAAGTATTCATGCGGCGGGGATTGTTTTAAGCGATAAGCCGATTTTAGAGGTTGCTCCGATGCAAGCTTTAGACGATGCTACCAATGCCTTACAGTATGATATGACTTATTTAGAGTCCATTGGATTAATCAAAATAGACTTATTATCACTAAGAAATTTAGCTACGATTGACCGCATACTTCAAAAGGTTCGTTTAAGTCATCCTGAGTTTAGAATCCAAGATATTGCACTGGACGATGCAGCGACTTTTGATTTATTGGCAAAGGGATCTACTTCTGGCATATTTCAATTGGAGTCATATGGTATGACAAACTTATTGATGCAAATGAAGCCCTCGCACTTTAATGATGTCGTAGCTACTATTGCGCTATATAGACCCGGACCGATGGAGAACCGTGATATTTATCTTAAGAACAAGGCCCATCCAAAGCAAATCTCGTATTTGCATCCCGATCTTAAAGCCATTACTCAAGACACCTTTGGAGTCTTGGTTTATCAGGAGCAAATTATGGAGGTTGCCTCCGTATTTGCTAATTTCACATTAGCAAAAGCGGACAATTTACGTAGGGGCCTTAGTAGTAAAGATGGAGGACTCTTAAAAACCTTGCAATCAGATTTTATGGATGGTTGTATTAAGAATGGATATGAAGCATCTCTTGCTAAAGACATCTTTGCACTCATCTATAAGTTTGCTGATTATGGTTTTAATAAGTCGCACTCTGTTGCATACGGGTTGATTGCGTATCAAATGGCATATCTAAAAGCAAACTATGCGCAGCTATTCTATACAGAACTCTTAACATCTGTGATAAATGATGTGCGTCGTACCAGTATCTATCTAGAGGAGTGTAAGAAGAATAACGTCTTAATTCTGCCCCCTAATTTAGATCAAAGTACCCATACCTATACTTTGGAACATCATAAGATTCGTTTACCCCTTACAATTATTAGAGGGATATCAGATAATCTAAGTCAAAAGATCATGGCGGAAAGAGCGATGTATGGTCCTTTTAATTCCTTGGTTGATGCTATTGTGCGTTTAGTAGCATTGGGGGTAAAGAAAGACCAAATTGAAGCTCTAATTAGTGCTGGGGCCTTGGATTACTTTGGCGAGACACGAGAGGGCATGCACGCGAGTCTAGAACGTATTATTATGTACGCTCAGTTGGTAAGCAGTCACGATAGCAGTGGAAACCGTGTTATGAACTATGATTTATTAAGTCAGCCTGAGTTAATTCTAGCTCCTAATAATCGTAAGGAGCGTTTAGATAAGGAGTATGAAGTACTGGGGTTTTACTTAAGTGAGCATCCAATTATGGAACTTAGATCTAAGCATGAGACCATAGCTTTGGAGAATATGGTAGTTCAGGATAGTTGGTATCGCGTAATTGCATCGGTTACCAGTATTCGTGAAATACGGGATAAAAATGGTAATCCTATGGCTTTTCTGAATCTAAGTGACGATACGGATAGTATTGATGTTGTGCTCTTTAGTTCCATATATAGTAAAGTTAAGGGGCAACTAAGGGTTGGGACGTATGTATTAGTTATGATTAGCTATAAAGAAGAAGGTTCTAAAATAGTTCAAAAGATTCATATAATAGAATAGGAGTGATGAATTTGACCAGAATATTAGTAGTAGACGATGAGTCTAAAATTCGTAATGTTGTTAAGGAATACGCAAAAGTATCAGGGTATGAGTGTGATGAGGCTGAAGATGGTCAGGTAGCGATTAATATGATCACCGAAAACGATTACGATGTCATCATCTTAGATATCATGATGCCAAATCTTGATGGGTATACAGCTTGTAAAGAAATCAAGAGGATTAAAGATATTCCAATTATCATGTTGTCAGCGCGAACGGATGAAATTGATAAGTTATTGGGCTTTGAGATGGGCGTGGATGATTTTGTCACAAAACCATTTTCTCCGAAAGAATTGATGGCTCGTGTGAAGGTTGTGTCTTCGCGTACGCGAACACGCGTCCATACTAAGTATGAATTTGAGGGATTAGAGGTCAATGTAACCGGTAGAGTAGTTAGTGTAGATGGCCAGCGTGTTAATCTTACCCCCAAGGAATTTGAATTATTAGTATTTTTGATTCAACATAAAGACCAGGCGTTATCCAGAGATCTTCTTTTGGATAAAGTATGGAATTATAATTATTACGGGGATTATCGCACGGTAGATACGCATATTAAAATGCTGCGTCAAAATCTAGGGGTATACCGTAAGTTTATTGTGACTGTTCGAGGAATGGGGTATAAGTTTGAAGTCATCCAGAAATAATATGGCCTTTAGGGTCGGATCCTATTTCTTGGTGTTTATTGGAAGTATGTTGGTTATGTTATGGATGTTTCAAATTACATTTCTTGAACCATTTTATCGTGTTAATCAAACCAAAAATATTCAACGGGTGGCATCAGAGGTAGAAAATATGATGAACTCTAAACTGGATATGGATACCAGTTCTGTGTTTAGGGTTTTGTTTTCACGTGAAAATATGTGTGGTAGTATTTATGATGATCGTGGTAATAATGTGATGTCTATTGCGGTTGAATTAATTGGACCCAATTGTTATTTACCGCAAATATCAGATGCTACCATGCTGGATTATGTTAATACTATTCGTTTGAGTTCTAAAAATGAAATTAATATACCTTTTAGAACGGATACCTTTGATCAATCTATGAGTTTTTATGGCCGTTCATTTAAAGTTGATGAAACAGATTTCTATATATTTATTAATACGCCCACGGAATTGTTGGATTCTACTGTTGAAGTTTTAAAGAATCAGTTTTTAATGGTATCTGTGTTGGTATTATTATTGGGTACTATTACGGCTTTATTATTGGCACGAAGGTTGGCAGATCCCATTTATCAAATGAATGCAACAGCTAAACGTTTAGCGGAAGGCGATTATAGTGTGGAATTTAAGGGCGATGGGTATCAAGAGGCTATTGAGTTATCGCAAACGCTTAATTTTGCGACTTCGGAGTTTAGTAAGACCGATGAGTTGCGTCGGGATTTAGTAGCAAATGTTTCCCATGATATTAAAACGCCGTTAACTATGATTAAAGCTTATGCTGAGATGATTGAGGACATTTCTGGAGAAGATCCTGTGTTAAGATCGGAACATTTAAAGATTATCATTGATGAAACAAATCATTTGGAAAAATTCGTTAACGATATGTTGTCGCTATCTCAATATGAATCGGGTGTTATTAGTATTAATGAAACGCGCTTTAATCTTAAAGATCATATTGAATCTACCATTAATTTATTTCAAATCGATAAAGCAGATGTTGAAGTTAAGGTCGATCGGTCTTTGTTTGTGATGGCTGATGAAATAAAGATGGGGCAGGTTTTATATAATTATATTAATAATGCTATTAAGCATAGTAATGGTAAAGGTCCCATTAAAATTGAAGTTAAGGCCTCGCGTAATGAAGTTGAAGTCAGCGTTATCGATAATGGCGTGGGGATATCAGAAGCGGACCAAAAGGTTATTTGGGATCGCTATACGCAAATTAATAAGCATCATGCGCGTAAAGTTTCCTCTAGTGGGCTTGGTTTATCCATTGTTGCTGCCATTTGTGAAGCAACTAAATCTAAATATGGTGTCGAAAGTAAAGAGGGTAAGGGCTCTAGATTTTTCTATACCTTAAATAGAGTGAAGTAATTTTGGCAAATACTAGACATTTGCGCAAGATTGCCTTATAATAGTTAAGCATTATGACTATCAGTGTTGCATGTCTTCTTATATTAGAAGCTTACAACCGCTCATTATAAGGTTGAAGTGGTTAAAGCCCACCTTATGTGGCGAGTCTTATGTAATTATATAAGGAGGTGTATGTATGTACGCAATTTTGGAAACAGGCGGTAAGCAAATTATGGTTGAGATAGGCCAAGAAATCTATGTTGAGAAACTAGATGTTGAAGAAGGTGAAGAAGTAGTCTTCGATACAGTTCTTGGTGTTAAAAACCGTACGCTACGTGTAGGAACTCCATACGTAAAGGGAGCTACAGTTACTGCTAAGGTTGTTAAGCATGGTAAAGGTAAGAAGGTTCATATCTTCAAATACGTGGCTAAGACACCGTCTACTCGTAGACGTCAAGGTCACCGTCAACCGTATACTAAGCTTGTTATTGAAAATATCGAAGGATAAGTTATGATATTAGTTTCTGTGGTAAAAGAGAAAAATTCAATTAAGTCATTGACTATTACAGGACATGCCTTTAGGGGTGATCCTGGTTATGATTTAGTATGTGCAGCCGTGAGTTCTATGGCTACTGGGGCCTTAAATGGATTCGATCAATTATCAAGTGGGTGTACTCTTTATTTGGATGAGTCACCTAAAATAGAAATCGTATGTCAAAGCGTTAATAAAGTTAATCAATTGCTGCTTGAATTCTTACTGGTTCAACTTAAAACTGTTGAAGAAGTGGAGAAGGAAGCCATTAAAATAGAGGAGGAATTCCAATGAAGTTTCAATTAAATATTCAGTTATTTGCATCTAAAAAGGGAGTAGGTTCTACAAAGAACGGTCGTGACTCTCATTCCAAACGTTTGGGTGCTAAGTGTGCTGATGGAGAAACTGTAACAGCTGGTTCAATTCTTTACCGTCAACGTGGAACGAAAATCCATCCTGGAGAAAACGTTGGACGTGGTGGAGATGACACATTATTTGCTAAGGTAGATGGTGTTGTTAGATATGAACACGTTACGCGCACTCGTCGTGCAGTATCAGTTTATCCTGTAGCTTAATCTTGTAACTAAATCCCCGTTTGGGGATTTTCTTTTGAAAGGATGTGTGTTTTATGTTTGTAGATAGAACACGAATTAAATTAATTGCCGGTAATGGTGGCGACGGTATGTCGTCTTTTCGTCGTGAAGCCTATGTTCCTTTGGGCGGTCCCTATGGTGGTGATGGCGGACAAGGCGGTAATATCGTCTTTGTTGCAACATCGCGTAAGTCTACCTTACTGGAACTGCGTTATAACCGCGTTTTAAAGGCGGAACGGGGGGAAAACGGTAAAACAAAGAAGATGCACGGGCGCTCTGGGGTCGATACAGTAGTACAAGTTCCTTTAGGAACTGTAGTTAAAGATCTAGATCGTGATATTGTGATAGCGGATCTAGTTGAAGAGGGTCAGTCTGTTATAATTGCTAAAGGAGGCCGGGGAGGCCGGGGCAATATGCGCTTTGTGACTTCCAAAAATCCAGCTCCAACCTTTGCTGAAAAGGGTGGGATAGGTGAAAGTATATTTGTTCAACTTGAACTTAAAGTCTTAGCCGATGTTGGGTTAGTAGGGTTTCCGTCCGTAGGTAAATCTACGCTGCTTTCTGTAATTTCACGCGCTAAACCAGAGATTGCTGATTATCATTTTACAACTTTAGTACCAAATTTAGGTATTGCTAGTAGCGATGATCAACGTTCATTTGTGGTGGCTGACTTACCCGGTCTTATTGAGTTGGCCCACGAAGGTAAGGGATTGGGTCATGTGTTTTTGCGTCATATAGAACGCTGTCGTGTCTTATGTCATGTAGTGGACATGGGGGCTGAAGATGGTCGTGATCCGGTTGAAGATTATCGCATCATCAATAATGAATTGAAGATGTACGATCCAACTTTATTAGATAGACCAATGGTAGTGGTTGCTAATAAAATGGATTTAGAAGGCGCAGATGCAAATTTACTACGTTTTAAAGAAGTATATCCGGATGTTGAAGTGTTTGAAATGATCACGGTCGTAGGTGAGGGCACGAAACCTTTGCTATATCGTTTGGCTGATATTTTAGATGAAACACCACAGGACATCTTTAAGAAGGAAGAAGAAACCGTAATCTTTAAGTATGAACCACCGAAGCAACGCTTTGATATTGTGCGATTGGATCGTGATATCTATAGTGTTGAAGGGGCAGAAATTTCTAGATTGCTTGAGCAATATGACTTTAATCTAGAAGATGAAGTCATTCAGTTTGGTATTGCAATGCGTAAATTGGGTGTGGATATGGCACTTCGTGAAGCGGGCGCAAACCATGGTGACACCATTGTGTTGGAGGGGTTTGAGTTCTTCTTTGATGAAGGTATCCTTGACGATTAATATATCTAAAAACACCTTGAGGTTTATTATGTAAAGACATAATGGCTTCAAGGTGTTATAATTATAGGTAGAAATTAGGTGAATAAATGATTGCATATGTAAGTGGTAGCATTGTTAGTATTCATAGTGATTGTGTAGTAGTGGAAAATCAGGGTATAGGATATCGTATCTTTACACCAGATCCCTTTGTTTTTAAGCAAGGTGAAACTGCTATTTTATATACGTATCATCACGTCCGTGAGGATGCGATCGTTCTATTTGGCTTTGTGGATACCAACAGTTTAGACTTGTTTACACAGTTAATTACAGTTAAGGGACTGGGTCCTAAAACGTGTATGAATATTATGGCTAAGGTGCGCTATAAGACGCTTATTGAAGCGATAGAAGGTGCCGATGCTCCATTTCTTAAGACGTTGCCAGGTGTGGGTCCTAAGATGGCAGCTCAGATTATTCTTGATCTAAAGGGTAAGCTGGTTAGCAGTGCATCTGTTATTAAAGAGAATGGTGTTATTGATGATGTTTTTGAAGCCTTATTGGACCTTGGCTTTAAGAAGGCTGAACTCAATCGAATTAAAGAGAAGTTAGTGAAGCATGAGAATCAAGATGTTAATTCTTTGATTCGCTATGCGTTAAGTTTATTATCGAGATAGGGGTGTTTTCTTAAGTGGATCGGATTGTATCTAATGAAGTAATCAGTGATTACGACAATGAAATGAGTTTGCGTCCTGAAACTATGGACGAGTATATTGGACAAACAGAACTTAAAGAGAACCTTTTAGTGTTCTTACAGGCGGCTAAGTATCGCCATGAGTCATTGGACCATATTTTGTTTTATGGGCCTCCTGGGCTTGGTAAAACGACGCTGGCACATATTATTGCGGTAGAGATGGGTTCTAATATTAAAGTAGCCTCTGGTCCCAGTATTGAGCGTAGTGGCGATTTGGCTGCCATTCTTTCAAGTTTAGAACCGGGGGACGTTCTATTTATTGATGAGATCCATCGTCTTCCCAAGACCATAGAAGAGGTACTTTACCCAGCAATGGAAGATTACGTTCTTGATTTAATTGTAGGTAAAGACTCCACTTCCAGAAGTATACGGATTGATTTACCGCCCTTTACGTTAGTAGGGGCTACAACCCGTCCTGGAGACCTAACAGCGCCTTTAAGAGATCGCTTTGGTATCGTTTCTAAACTTGAGTATTATACAACCCAAGATTTAGAAACCATAGTAAGACGAACCGCCAGTGTCATGAATACAGCCATCGAAGACGATGCCGTTGTTGAGATTGCCATGCGATCACGGGGAACGCCGCGAATTGCGAACAGGCTCTTTAGACGCGTTCGTGATTTTGCTCAAGTATTCAATGACAACCTAATTGATAAAGACATCGCAATTACAGCCCTTGATAAACTAAAGGTTGATCATTTGGGATTGGATGAAGTAGATATTCGATACCTAAGAGGGATCATTGAGCGCTTTAAGGGCGGGCCAGTTGGCATTGAAGCCATTGCCTCTTCAATATCAGAAGAAGTTATGACCCTTGAAGATGTTTATGAGCCTTATTTATTACAGATTGGCTTTATTAATAGAACACCTAGAGGCCGCGTAGTAACACAGAAAGCGTACGAGCATTTATCGATTGCATTTAATGATAAATTAGATATTTAGAGGTTAAGTTATGAAAATATGTATGGTAACAGGAGGCAGCGGGGGACATATTTATCCTGCCATCACCTTTGCAGATTATGCAAAAGAAAAAGGACATGAAATCGTTTTTGTAGGTAATGCGGATCGGATGGAATCTATCATCGTTCCACAGCACGGTTATGAGTTTCATGCCATTTCAAATAAAGGACTACAAGGTTCGATTTTTGATAAGATTCAAGCAATGCTAGGTCAGTTCAAAGCCATAAGGGATGCTAAAAAACTATTAAGACGCTTAAAACCTGATATTGTATTTGCGTTTGGGGGCTATGTGACGATGCCCTTAGTTCTAGCCGCCAAGCACTTAGGCATAACCGTAGCACTACATGAGCAAAATGCGCTGGTAGGTAAGGCTAATAAAATGGTAGCAAAGCATGCAAGTATTATTTTCACAAGTTATGAAACTTCCTTTAAGGGACTAAGTAATGTGTATTTCTACGGAAACCCGCGCAGTGCTTTAGACCGTAATATTGATAAAAAGGATCTAAGCGAGGTTGAGCGCCTTAACTTAGACACGGATAGAAAAATCGTTCTATGCGTAATGGGATCGCAAGGATCAACAGCCATGAATGCTGTTTTTAAAGATATGTTACAAACAATGAAAAAAATTGACTATCAAATCATTATCGTAACAGGAACAACTAATTACGATGCATTTATAAAGGATTTAAATCCTGTTGAAAATGTAGTAGTTATTCCCTATGTTAATCAAGCTTTATTATTAAACCATATTGATTTAATCGTTGCCCGTTCTGGAGCCTCTACGATTACTGAAATCGCAAGTTTTAATATTCCATCAATTTTGATACCCAGTCCCTATGTTGCTAATAATCACCAATACTATAATGCCAAAGCGCTTGCTGATAAGGCAGCGACTATCTTGGTTGAAGAATCGGGATTAAATGGTACCATGCTCTATAAACTAATCGACGCTACCTTAAATGATTCACAAAAGATGGAGACGTTAAGTAAAAATTTGGAAACCTTTAAGACCCCTGATGTTAATGCTAATATTTTAAGCGTAATTGAGGATCGTGTATGAGTAGACGTCGTATAAGCGCCGATGACAATACTACTTATATTAGAAAAATACAGGAACAGACGCGTTTAGAGCGTAAGATGCTTAGAAAAAAACGACGTCGTCGCTTCTTAAGACGCCTCTTCATGTTCTTAATTGTTATTTCGATTGCCGTAGGCATCTATCTATTTGACCAATCTAAGTATTCAAAACTCAGAGAAATTCAAATAGTAGGGAATAAGTATATCGATTCTGAGGTGATTCTTGATGCCTATGGGTTTAAAGAAGGCGAACGCTTGGTCACTTCATTTTATAAAGAGAAGTTTAAGAAGGTAACCCTAAAGGGTGTTGCAAATATAGATATAAAATTGTATTATACTAAGGGGCTGATTACTTTGACAGTAAAAGAAAGTCCATTGGTAGCGTATAGCTATGAAGCAAAAACGAAAGTACTGCTTGAAGATAATAGTTATATAGATACAAGTCATATCGATATTAAAGAAGTTCCGCTTCTTGTTGGATTTAGCGATGAGATGATTAAACAACATCCCAAGTTTTCTGATAAGTTGGCACGAATGAGTAAGACGGCCTTCAATGGTATTTCTGAGATTCATATTGAACCAGAGCCATTAGAGGACATTTACTTTAAGTTATTCATGAATAATGGATATTTTGTATATACTAATTTAGATAATTTACTCTTAATGGATTATTATCCAGAGATTATCTCTAAGTTAGATGATAAAGATAACCGTTGTATCTACTTCTTAGATGATGGTCGTACGGATGAAAATCAAAGCGCCGTAGCAAAGAAGTGTGAATAGGTTCAGATATTTAGTATGATTAATATATAAAGGGAGGATTTCTTTATGACAATTGAAAATAAAAACGAATTTGGAACTATTAATATTACAAATGATGCCATCGCTATGTTAGCGGGTGGGGTAGTAACGGAATGTTATGGCGTAGTTGGAATGGCTTCCCAACAAATCTTAAAAGATGGTTGGGTTGAACTCTTAAAAGGAGAGAACTATTCTAAAGGCGTTAAAGTAACACAAAGCGAAAAAGGGATTGATTTAGATTTATATATTATCGTTAGTTATAATGTGAAAATCTCTGAAGTAGTGCTTGAGGTTCAAAAGAACGTCAAATATATGCTGGAAAAGACATTAGAGCAAGATATCAATATGATTAATGTTTTTGTGCAGGGAATTAAGGTTGTTAAGTAATGACGAAGATCTTAACCGGTGACTTATTCTTAAAAATGTTAAGCGGTGGTGCCAATAATCTTGCAAACCAACACCATGAAATTAATGCTTTAAACGTTTTTCCTGTGCCCGATGGGGATACAGGAACCAATATGAATTTAACCTTTACCAGTGGTTTAAATGCGTCCCAACAAATTGTATCATCACACTTAGGTGAGATTTCTAAGAAGTTATCGCGTGGTTTATTAATGGGCGCTCGTGGTAACTCAGGGGTAATTCTTTCTCAAATTTTCAGAGGTTTTTCGCAATCTGTTGAGAATCTTAAAGAAGCCAATATATTAGAGCTTGCTAAAGCATTTCAAAACAGTAAAGAAGTAGCCTATAAAGCTGTTATGCGTCCAGTTGAAGGTACGATTTTAACAGTACTTAGAGAAAGTTCTCAAGTAGCTTACGATTGGGCCCTTGAACATCAAGAAGCTACGATCCTTGAATACTTTGAAGTATTATGCGAGGCAGCTAAAGTATCATTGGAAGGTACTCCCGAATTACTACCCGTCTTAAAAGAGGCAGGCGTAGTCGATAGTGGTGGGGCTGGATATTTAGCGGTACTCGAAGGGTTTAGAGCTGTTTGTGCAGGTCAAACCGTTGAAGCTTTGGATACCACCGAAGCTACCCATGCCTCTGCAGGAGCGGATATGGAGCATGATGAGTTTGGTTACTGTACTGAATTTATTATCCAACTTGATCCTACATTAAAGAAATATGATGAAAATGAGTTTAGAGCTGATTTGGAAAACCTGGGTAATTCTTTGGTAGTGGTAACGGATGAAGATCTCGTTAAGGTTCACGTGCATACCCTTAAACCTGGTAATGCTTTAAATCTAGGTCAACGATATGGTGAGTTCTTGAAACTAAAGATTGAAAACATGAGTGAGCAACATCATTCTATTATGGAATCCGATACAGCTCATGCTATAAAACAAAAGAAACATGAAAAGTATGCCATTGTAACAGTGGCTGCTGGTCAAGGGATTATTAATCTATTTAAAGATTTACGCGCTGAATATATCATTAGTGGTGGTCAAACTATGAATCCATCTACAGAAGATTTTGTTGATCTCATTGAATCGATTAACGCAGATCATGTATTTATACTACCTAATAACTCAAATATCATCTTAGCCGCAAACCAAGCTAAGGCGTTATTAGAAAATAGAGATGTTCATGTCTTAGAAACAAAGACCATACCACAAGGTTTGTCTGCATGTATTATGTTTAACCCAGAAGTGGATGTTGATGAGAATATTGCAGAAATGATGGATGCAGTTAAGAATACAAGAACAGCACAAGTTACGTATGCGATTAAGGATACCGTATTTGAAAACATTGAGATTAAAGAAAATGATACGATGGGTATCTTACAAGGTGATATTATTGTCGCTAATGCCGATCGTAAGTTTGTGGTTGAAAATTTACTAAAAGAGCTTATTACGGATGATACTGAAATTGTAACAGTATTAGCTGGAGAAGATGTTGATGATCAAGAATTAAAGGATGTTGAAGATTTCATTAATGAAACCTTTGATATCGAAGTGGAATGTCATCGTGGTGATCAGCCCGTTTATTCCTTTATTTTTGGAGCAGAATAAAAGGGCGTTTGCCCTTTTTCTTTTATACTTATGATAACTTTAACACCCAAACAGAAAGAAACAATGCATAAACTAGGCTATGAAGATACCACTGACTTTTTAACGCACTATCCAACACGTTATGAAACTTTGTATCCAAAGCCTATAAATGAGTGGCAAGTAGGGGAACTTGTGATTTTTTATGGCCCCATGGCGACTCCTTTTAAGACAGCCTACTATAATAAACGATCACGTACTGGTTTTAGTGTGAACTATCAAGATCATATTGTCACCGTAAGTATGTTTAACCAACCGTATTATAAAACACAAAACTATAGAGATTATATTGTGGTAGTGGGTATAGTGCAAGACAATGGGAGTGTTGTGGTTAGAAACATAACAAATCAAAATATCGAACTTGTTTCAGGTATTCATCCTATTTACTCAACTAAAGTTGATATTTCTCAAAAAATGATACGGACGATCATGAAGAAAACATTGGATAATACGCCAATCGCCAATATTATCCCCGAATCCTTTATAAAACAATACCGATTGATGCAACGTCAAGACGCTTTACAAGCAATTCACTTTCCAAAGACACATAATGAGTTAGAAGCTGCAATTCGCACTCTAAAGTATGAGGAGTTCTTATTGTATCATGTGTATAATGCCTTAAATGCTAAGGATTTGAGTGTTGGTATAAATAGAAACGTCGCAAATATAGAGACATATCTTGAAAAACTCCCGTTTGATTTAACACGCGATCAAAGTCTGGCGTTGGATGAGATATTGGGCGACTTAAACACTTCTAAACAAGTGCATCGATTACTTCAAGGGGATGTAGGCAGTGGCAAAACTATTGTCGCACTTTTAGCTGCCATGGCCATGATTGATAAATCATATCAAGTGGCCTTTATGGTACCCACAGATATTTTAGTACAGCAACATTCAGGCGTTGTAGCGACGTTGTTTCCTAATATTCGTGTCGCAACGATTACCGCTGAAAGCGAAAATAAAAACGATATAATAGAAGGACTAAAAGAGGGTAGTATTGACTTAGTTATTGCTACACATGCCCTAATTCAAGACTATATTAGCTTTAAAAATCTTGGTTTGGTTATTATTGATGAGCAACATCGTTTTGGGGTGGATCAGCGCCAGGCGTTGATTAATAAGGGCACGTATGTAGATGTGCTGATGTTAAGTGCAACTCCCATACCTAGATCGTTGGCTGCGTCGTTATACTTTGATGTAGATATCTCTGAGATCAAAGGGTATCCATCCCATCGTAAAGAAACTAAGACATTCTATATCAAGGAAAACTCAATACGTTCTATATTAGATGACTTATACGCAAGGTTGGATCAACAAGACCAAGTCTATATTGTTTGTGCGGCAATTAATGAGGGTGAGCGCAGTGGCGTTCGCAATGTTCATGCTATTTATAAACAAGCCAATCTTCTGTTTTCAAAGTATGGCGTTGGCATGGTTCATGGTCAAATGGACTATGAGACGCGAAGTCAGGTTATGGAGAATTTTAGTAACGGAACTCTTAGGGTATTGGTATGTACTACTATTATTGAAGTGGGCATAGATATTCATAATGCCAATACGATGGTCATCTATAATGCTGAGATGTTTGGAATCGCTACGTTACACCAATTACGGGGTCGTATTGGTCGTGGTGAAAGTGCGGGTCTATGTTACTTACTCTCAAGTAATGAGAGTGAAGATACAAGAGCACGCCTTGAAGTTTTGGCCTCGACTACTGATGGCTTCAAATTGTCTTTACATGATTTAAGACAACGGGGGATGGGCGATATTTTAGGAAAGCGGCAATCAGGATTACCGCATTTTCTACTTGGAAGTATTGAAGAAGATCAGAAAATTGTCAATGTCGCTAAAAAAGATGCGCGGTATATTGTAGATAATAAGGATACCGCCGATTTTGAAGTGATTGTCAATATTTCTAAAAATAAAAGTTTGGGTTATAATTAGGGCAGGTGATAATAATGGATCTTAAAGGCTATTTAAATAGTTTGAAATTAGAAGTCAATAATTTTCATTTAATTGAAAATGCTTTTGTGCATGCCTCCTATGCTAATGAAAACGATCGATTTGAAGAAAACAATGAACGTTTGGAATTTATGGGTGATGCAGTACTGCAAATTCTTGTTTCAGAATACTTATTTAATAATGATACGTACTTAAACGAAGGGGATATGACGCTATATCGCGCGAAACTGGTTCGTGAGGAGGCGTTAGCGAGTTATTCTCGTGCAATGGGGCTTAATGCCTATCTTTTATTGGGAAGTGGTGAGGAGCGTACCGGAGGTCGCAATCGTGACTCAATTGTTGCCGATCTATTTGAAGCGTTTTTAGGAGCTGTTTATCTTGATTCTGGTTTGGATATAGCTCGTAAAGTTGTTTTAAATGTATTGCCAAAGACTTTAGATGAAGTCGATGTTGACTCGATAACAGACTATAAAACTAAGTTGCAAGAGTTTGTTCAATCCGATCGTAGAGAAAATGTGAGTTATGAAGTTGTTAATGTAACTGGACCCCCCAATGCGCCCATGTTTGAAGTAGTCGTTAAGTTAAATGAACTTAATTTTGGGCGGGGTTTTGGTACGAGCAAGAAAAGAGCCGAGCAAATGGCTGCTAAGGATGCCTTTGAAAAATTAGTGAAGTAGGGAGTTTTTATATGAGTGATATTCTAGAGAAAATTGGTTTAAATAGTACATATAAAGTTCTATTTGAAACAGCTTCAATAATAAAATTGGAGTATTATGAATCGGTTCAAACTTTAAAAATAGAGATAGAGGTAGACAAGGTGCTACCTTTTGATGCCTATGAGGAATTTATACATCAACTTAAATTAAATACAAAAGTTGAGTTAGATTTAACTATAAAAGCGCGGGAGCGTTTTGTTGAGTTTACCGATTTAATGAAATACTATGATTTCTTTGCGGAGACAAAGGGGTTAAGTAATCTATTAAAGACGACCTTAAGTCAAAATGATACCACTATTGAAGTCTTATTAACGGATGATAATCTAATGCTAACAATTGATAGTGATCTTAGTATCATGGAAGTCTATCTTATGTCGGTAGGTATCTTATTTGAGTATAACGTCGCCATTGCGGGGGATACATTTGATGTAACAATTACTAAAGAAGCCTCTAAACCGTTAGTGACAGCGCCCCCACGTCAACCTGTAAAATTCAATCAACGCCATATTAAATACGCCAATTACGCTAATGTTAAGCTAGCAAACTTAAATGACGAAGCCTATAATATAGCTGTTGAAGGGCAAATCTTTGATGTGGAAACCCGTGAGTTGCGTAATGGTAGTTATATAGTTAATTATTATTTAAGAGATGAAGGCGGAGCCATTGTAGTTACGCGTTTTTATGATAATGAAGAAGAAATTCTAGAAAAAGGGACGTTTGTTTGTTTTTATGGTGATTATATCTTCGATAACAGACGCTTCGTTAATGACTACGTCTTTAAACCCAAGCGTTATGAAATTATTGATCCCTTATTCGAACGTGAGGATTTAGCACTTGATAAGCGGGTTGAGTTTCACTTACATACTAAAATTTCGGAGATGGATGGGGTTACTGATATTAAAGAGTATTTGGAACAAGCCTTCGCTTGGGAGCACCCCGGACTGGTGATTACAGATCATGAAGGGGTTCAGTCTTTTCCTAAGGCCTATAATCATTTAAAGAAATTAAGAAAAAGCTACCCGGATCATGCATTTAAATTAGCGTATGGTGTTGAGATGAATATTGCTAATAAGGATTTGTCAATAGTCACAAACCCTAAGTCACAAGCTATTCAAACAGCAGATTATGTAGTCTTTGATATTGAAACAACGGGATTATCAGCCTATTATGATCATATTATTGAGTTTGGTGCCGTTAAAATTTCAAACGGACAAACGGTAGATTCCATACAACTTTTTATCAAGCCGCCTATTAGTATTCCTATAAATATAACCGAAATTACTAATATTAGTGATGCAGATGTTAAAGGGGCTTTAAGCATTGAAGATTCTATCGATACCATTTTAGATTTTATAGGGGATGCGGTGCTGGTAGCCCATAATGCTTCCTTTGATATAGATTTTATTCAAGAAATTTTACGTAAATTAGGTAGAGAACCCTTAGATAATACCTATATTGATACTTTGGATTTATCCAGGGCTTTATTTACCAATCGTAGATCCTATCGTTTGGGTAATATTGCACGGATGATGAAGATTACTTACGACGATGATATCGCGCACCGTGCGGACTATGATGCCGAAGTATTGTCAAATGTCTTCTTTCAAATGAAACGCATGCCTGAGCTCCAAGAATTACATACAGTTGATGATTTATTTACATTGGGTGAGAATATTGGCTATGAACGTGGTCGTAAGAGTCATGTATCTGTCATTGCTAAGAATCAAGCGGGTTTAAAATCGTTATATGAGTTGGTTTCACTCTCTTATACGAAATATTTAGCGACGATTGGTAATACAAATAAGAGCAATGAAGTATTGGCTGAACCGCGAATTATTAAATCTGAGATTGATATGCGAAGAGAGAATCTCTTAATAGGGGCTGGATGTATTAACTCTGATGTATTTGAGGTTGCGATGAACAAATCGCAAGCTGATTTGGAGCGCGTAATCTCGTATTATGATTTTGTAGAAATAATGCCCTTAGCAAACTATCAACCCTTACTTGATCGCAAAGTAGTGGATGGTAAAGAAGGATTGATTCGTGTTGTGAAACGGATCATAGCTACTGCTAAGAAATTGGGTGTTATGATTCTTGCAACGGGCGATGTGCACTATAATCATCCTAATGATAAAGTGATTCGTGATATTTATATTCATTCACAAGGTATTGGAGGGACACGCCATCCATTGTATACATTTAATGCGCAGCGTAGATTAAATACGCAATCCCCCGATCAACACTTTAGAACCACTACTGAGATGTTGCAGGCTTTTGATTATTTAGAGGATGATGAAGTGCATGCGTATGTTATTGATAATCCCGTTAGTTTACTAGCATCTATCGATGACGTCGTTCCTGTTAAGGAAGATTTATATACGCCAAAATTAGAGAATAGTGATGCTTTGTTAATGGAAATCGTGTATGAAAATGCTCATAAGATTTATGGCAACCCTTTACCTACTATTGTAAAGAATCGAATTGATGTTGAACTTAAGTCAATTCTAGGCCATGGTTTTGGGGTAATTTATTATATTTCACACTTATTGGTTAAGAAATCCTTAGATGATGGTTATCTGGTTGGTTCAAGGGGCTCGGTGGGTTCTTCGCTGGTCGCAACTATGGCCGAGATTACTGAAGTTAACCCCTTAATGCCTCATCATATTTGTCCTAAGTGTCATCATACTAAGTTTTATGATGATGGAACCTATAGTTCTGGTTTTGACTTACCAGAAATGCGGTGTCCTAAATGTAATACGATGATGAAAGGTGAGGGTCACGATATCCCATTTGAGACCTTTTTAGGATTTGAAGGGGACAAAGTTCCGGATATTGATCTTAACTTTTCAGGGGTATATCAAGAACATGCCCATGCTTATACTAAAGAATTATTTGGTGAGGAATATGTTTATCGTGCTGGTACGATCTCTACGGTAGCTCAAAAAACAGCCTTTGGTTATGTTAAGGGGTATTTTGAAAGCATGGAGATAGATCAGCAATCACGCGGTTGGCAATCGTATTTAGCATATGGAGCTGAAGGAGTTAAAAGAACAACGGGACAACACCCAGGGGGGATAATCGTTGTTCCAAATACAATGGACGTTCATGACTTTACACCCGTTCAATATCCAGCCAATAATAAAAATTCTAAGTGGCTTACGACTCATTTTGAGTTTCATGATATTGATAGCAATGTATTAAAATTAGATATATTGGGGCATGTTGATCCTACGGCTATGAAAATGTTAGAGAAGGTATCTGGGATTGATATTAATACTGTTCCCATTAATGACCCGAAAACTATCTCATTGTTCGCAAGTTCGGACGCTTTAGAAGCTGATCCGCGTATTTATGATGAAAAGACAGGAGCCTTAGGTATCCCTGAATTTGGAACTAGCTTTGTAAGAAAGATGTTGGAAGCAACCAGACCGGATAATTTCTCTGATTTAGTTCGTATCTCTGGATTATCCCATGGTACCGATGTTTGGCGTAATAATGCCGAAGAGTTAATCAAAGAAGGGTTGACCTTGAAAGATGTTATTGGGTGTCGTGATGATATTATGGTTACACTCATGCACTATGGTCTTCAACCTAAAATGGCTTTTGATATTATGGAATCCGTTCGTAAAGGACGGGGCTTAACACCTGTATGGGAAGCAGCCATGAAGGAACACAATCTACCCAGTTGGTATATTGATTCATGTAAGAAAATCAAGTATATGTTCCCTAAGGCCCATGCTGTGGCCTATGTTATGATGGCCATGCGCGTAGCGTGGTTTAAGGTTCACAGTCCACTGGCTTATTATGCTGTTTACTTCACGCTGCGGGTGGATGCTTATGAGATTGAAACCATGACCAGTAATTTTACGGCAGTCAGCCATCGTTTGCAATCAATTACTTCAAGACTCTTAAATCGTGATACAATGTATGAAGTATCTAATAAGGAAAAGAACTTAGTAGATACTTTAGAAGTTACAATTGAAATGTTAGCACGTGGATATGAAATCTCGCCCATTAGCCTAATGTATTCTGAAGCGACTGAGTTTGTGATTGATCCACGTAAAAACAATGCTATTATACCTCCATTTAATGTAATTGATGGATTAGGGGATAGTGTTGCTGCTTCAATTGTAGCAGCTCGAAATGAGCGTGAAATCATTTCTAAACATGATTTGATGAGTCGTTCGGCTATCAGTAGTTCATTAATTAAGAAGTTGGATGAGTTAGGAGTGACAAACCATCTTCCAGAGTCGAATCAAATGTCACTCTTTGATTTGTAAAATACTTGATTTTACGAATAGTTAGTCGTATAATACTTATAGATAACAACAAGGAAGGAGTGGTCGATGCCACTCTTTCGTTTATGTGAGGGAGTATATGAAAGATTATTTAAGTAAATTTGAACCCATTCTTGACGAATTGGGACTTGAAATTGTGAGTTATCAC
>CAYWUU010000009.1:2147-23935 GCA_964461405.1 uncultured Erysipelothrix sp. | reverse complement strand
ATTAACCGTGAAAGCACATAAAAGTGACATTGAAGCCTAAATAGGGTATTATATTCAAGCGATTAATAGCAGCAGTAAAGTCATAGTCCATAGTTTGTTTACGCGGCAGGATCCAAAGTACCCAAGCTGTAAGTGGGAAAAGGACTAAATCAAACTCAAGTTATGATGATTTACACGACCTGACTATTACGCACTATCAATAGGAGGTCATTATAATGGCAAGATATACTGGTCCAATTTGGAGAAAATCACGTCGTTTAAGCTTCTCAGTCTTAGAATCTGGTGAAGAACTAAAGCGTCGTAATTATCCTCCGGGACAACACGGAACGGCACGCCGTCCAAAGATTTCAAACTATGGTTTACAATTACGCGAGAAACAACGTGTACGTTATATGTATGGATTAACTGAAAAACAATTCTTTAATACATACAAACGTGCGGTTCAAATGGATGGAAATACAGGTCATAACTTCTTGAACTTATTAGAATCAAGATTAGACAACGTAGTATACCGTATGAACTTATCACGCACACGTCGTGGTTCAAGACAATTAGTTAACCACGGTCACATCCTAGTTGACGGAAAGAAAGTAGATATTCCTTCTTTCACCGTTAAACCAGGACAAGTAATTGAATTCCGCGAAAAATCACGTAACCTTGCAGTGGTTAAAGATGCACTAGCAGCAAACGTGGGTCGCGTTGATTACGTAACATTTGATGAAGACGCTATGAAAGGTGAATACGTACGTGTTCCTGAGCGTTCTGAATTGAACCAAGAAATTAACGAAGCCTTAATTGTTGAATTCTACAACCGATAAGAATATTATCAAAAGAAGTATCCAGATCGGATACTTCTTTTACTATAAAAGGAGTAAAGCATGAAACTAAAATTCTATGGATACCCCCCTTGTTCAACCGTAAAGAAAGCCCAAACTTACTTAGAAAACAAAGGGGCCACCCTTGATTACATCAACATCAAAGAAACACCCCCAAGTGTTGAAGAACTGAAACAAATACACAAAGACTCAAAATTGCCCCTTAAGCGGCTTTTTAATACATCGGGAAATTCCTATAAAGCACTAAACCTAAAAGAAACCTTTGACAACTATAGTGAGGATGAACTTTATAAACTATTAAGTGAAGATGGCATGTTGATAAAGCGTCCCCTTATCATTGGTAAGGACTTTACATTAGTTGGATTTAAGCCCTCTGACGTTGATCAATATCTATAATATGAAAAAAAGTGAATATCTAGTGTATTCACTTTTTCTATGCTCCTATTTAGAATTCACTTGTCGTTTGCGCAATATTAAAGTAATCACCGTATAAAGCAAAACCGCAGCAACAATGACCCCAATCAACATAAACCACCCAACAAACACTGCGAGGTCACTAAATCCATCGGATGACTTCGGCATCCCAGTATAAAGAAAAATACCAGCACCAATGGTCAGTGCAAACAAGATATCAGGTCCATACTTAATCTTCAAATTACTCAATAGCAAACTAAGTGCTGCGATCAATAGCCCAATAAGAGCATACGCAAACATAAGACTCCATTTAAAATCAACTTGCAACTTAATGATGATACTTATATATAACGACAGGAAAACTACTAATCCTGTTAAGCCCGCTTTAACCCATGAAATATTCTTTTTCATATGAAACACCTCCTACCCTAATTATACATGGTAAGTACTTAAAGAATCTCTTTAAGCGCCTATATACACCAATAAAAAAAGCAGAAAATAACCAGCTTAATTTTGTTTGGGTCGCACCACTATCCCTAAAGCAATGACGCTCATTGATATTAGAAGATAAAAATAGGATTGCGGTTGACTAAAGCCACCATAAATCACAAACATCGATCCAATGATTGCGAGTGAAGGATAGATAAGTCCCCCCAATACTCCCCGCTTCTTACCTGTCTTAATTAAGTAAACATAAAGCGATATATAAAAGAAGTATATTAACACAATAGGGATACTATCAATTTCAAGATATGAAAAATCCAGGAACCCTATATTGACCTCAAATACACTTAGTGCATGAAATCCCATTAACACCAAGGATAACAAATAGGCTATTAAACTAGAGTATAGCGGTACATCGTATTGCTTATTAACGGTTTTAACGTGCTTTGAGAACATAAACTCATCACGAAGTGCCAAGGAATACGGGAGTCTAATATACCCCAAAACGAGTCCATTAATTGTGCCTAAAATCGATATTATAACCACTACATACACAAGACGCGTTCCAACAGCCCCAAACATACTCTTAAATATATACCCTACAGACCCATCTTGAAGTTGCATAATTTGTTGCGGTCCCAGTACGGCATTAATCCCAACGAAATATGCTAGATAGATACTCAATATTATCAAGGGACTCAAGATTAGTGCCCGAGCGAGATTTTTCTTGGGATTCTTTATTTCATGAGCAACAGAGGGCGCCACAAACCAACCATCATAAGCAAAGGCACAGGCTACTAAGCCACCAAAAAGACCCCCTGTACTTACGGGACTTGCCATCTGCGTAAGATTGGCACTGCTTCCAAAAAACAAACCAAATGAAGCCAGTATTAAAAGCGATCCGATTTTAATAACCAACGTAATATTTTGAAAACTACCGGCCTTACCGGTTGAAAATGTATTAAACAGAAAAAATACACTCAATAAAGTAAAAGCAATCATCCACAACCTTAAATCAGTGGCATCACTAATTCCAAATAGAAGACCTATATATACTGCCGCAACCCAACAAAGAATCGAGGTTATCGCCGGAAAATATAAGATAGTTTGAAACCACCCCGCCAAATAACCCCATATATTGCCCCAAGCCATTTCACAGTATGTAATTAAACCCCCTGCTTTAGATTCCACTTTAGCATATTCCGCAATACTCAAACCCCCAAATATAATTCCAATCGCCGCAAGAACCCAAAGCATGACTCCCAAGGCCACACTCCCCCCCGTTGCGACTAAAATATCATCAGTTTTGAAGAAAATACCAGAACCAATTACGATTCCGGTAATCATTGATAAAGTTGTAAATAACCCAAACTTTTCTTTCTGTGTATTCATATCTTTTTATTCATCTCTTAGAGCCATTAGCGCTTCCATTATTTGAACCGTATTTGTGGCAGCCCCTTTTCTTATATTATCCGCTACTACCCACAAATTAAGGCCGTTCTCTACCGAAGAATCCAACCGAACTCTTCCCACAAACACATCATCACTACCATCCACCTCTTGGGCTACAGGATAATCAGGCATCGATACCAAAACAATCCCTTTGGATTTCTCAAGAGATTTATTTAGTAGATCCAAGTCAATCGGTCTTTCACACTCAACATTAATACTCATAGCATGTGTATTTTCAATGGGAACGCGAACTGTAGTCGCCGTTACCCTTAAAGCATCATGCCCCAAAATCTTGCGCGTTTCATGAATCATCTTAAGTTCTTCTTTCGTATAGCCACTCTCAGTAAAACTATCGATTTGCGGAAGAATATTATTATGGATGGATTTCGTGAATTGCTTTGTCTCTTTATTGACTAAGTCACTAACCCCACCCATGCCGGCACCACTTACCGCTTGAAACGTCGTATAAACAACCCGTTTTAAACCAAATAAATCATCAATTACCTTTAAGGGCAACATGGCTTGAATCGTTGAACAATTTGGATTTGCTACTATTTTGTCATCTTTTCTTAAATGATGGGGATTAACTTCTGGAACCACCAAGGCAATTTCTGGATCCATGCGATAAAATGAACTGTTATCAATAACTGTAATCCCCGCATCCATCGCTAATTTACCATAGACATCAGAAATACTTCCCCCGGCTGAAAACAGCGCATAGTCAATTTTTTTATTCTTGAAAGAATCCTTGGTTAATTCCTCCACTACAAACTCCCTATTTTGAAAACTAATTTTCTTACCAGCTGATCGACTGGACGCAAACAAATATAAAGTTTCAATATTATGTACCCTTTGCGCTAAAACTTCTCGAATTTTCTCGCCTACCATTCCAGTAGCACCAACGATAGCTATGTTTATTTTTTTCATGGCTTCACCCCTATAGTTTGCGTTATTATAGCACTATTATGCGTCAATTACTATAAAAAAAGAGAACCTATATAGTAGATTCTCACTGTATTTACTTATTTAAGTATGCTTCAATTTCGTCCATGAACTTAAGTCTGGATTCCTCTAAATGAATCGTATCAGCATGGATCCATGTTGTATCACCAATACCTACCATATCAAACATACCATTAATCATAGTATTTTTAATGGGGTCGCCTATTTTTTCAAAGATGTTTTTACTAATATTTGCTGTTGTAAAGATCGCCGACTCCTTAACTTCTAAAAGACCTTTCATGTTTTTATTTTCATCTTCAGTATATGTCGCACCTTTTAATAGGATTTTATCAAAGAATCCCTTTAACATAGCGGGCATACCATACCACCAAATTGGAAACATAAAAATAACGCGATCCGCTGCTTTTAAACGATTTACATAATCTTTAGCTTGCGTATCATTATACTCCCCTTTTCCAAATAGCGCCAAATCCTCTACGCGCATCACAGGATCAAATCCATCCGCATATAAATCAATTACATCAACGCTATTGCCTTTTTCTTTTAAGTTATTAAGTGTATGCGTTAGTACACTATGATTAAAACTACCGTCCCAAGGGTGGGTATAGATTATTAAAGTTTTCATTTTATTCACCTTCCAAAAAGTAGTCTACTAAAATGAAACTATATTTACCATGAATATGCTCATAGTATTTGGTCTAAAAACTGCTTAGTACGTGCTTCTTTGGGATTATCTAGGACATCTTGGGCCCTGCCTTCCTCAACAATGACCCCTTCATCCATGAAAATGATTCGGTCCGCAACATCACGCGCAAAGTTCATTTCATGGGTGACAATGACCATAGTCATACCACTTTGAGCTAACTCCTTCATAACACTTAAGACCCCTTTTACCATTTCAGGATCAAGTGCTGAGGTTGGTTCATCAAATAACATAACCTCTGGCTTCATCGCTAAAGCGCGTGCAATAGCAACTCGTTGTTTCTGTCCTCCTGACAAGGTTTTAGGATAGGCATTTTCCTTATCTTGTATCCCAACTTTATGGAGCAAATCTCGTCCATAGGCTTGTGCTTCACTTAAAGACATAACGCCTAACTTAACAGGAGCGAGTGTAATATTCTCTAAAACCGTTAGATGCGGAAACAAATTAAAATGTTGAAAGACCATTCCAATATGCTTTCTAAGCGCACTAAGGCCCTTCTTACTCGAACCTACCACACTATCCCTAAAAAGCACAACACCACCTGTAGGCTCTTCTAAATGATTAATACAGCGCAGTAACGTACTCTTCCCCGACCCCGAAGGCCCAATAATACAGACAACCTCATTCTCTTCAATACTAAGATCAACATTTCTAATAACATGCAACTTACCAAAGTGCTTGTCCAGGGCTTTAATTTCAATCACATTACTCATACTTCAACCTCTTTTCTAAATAGCGTCCCGCATACGAAAGGGGTATAATTATAACCAAATACAAAAGCCCCACGACAGTCCATACTTGCAAAGTATAAGAGGCACTACGCGCAATAATAATTTGACCGGTTCGCACAATCTCCGCAAAACTAATCACCGAGATTATTGAGGTATCTTTTAGAGAAATGATGAATTGATTAATGATAGAGGGAACCATGATTCTAAAGGCTTGAGGAAGAACCACATTCCCCATCACCATAGTTCCACTTAACCCCAAACTAAGAGCCGCCTCACGCTGACCACTATCCACTGCTAAAATACCACCACGGATAATTTCAGACATATAGGCACCAGCATTTAAACTCAACGCTATTACACCCGCTGTAAATACCTTAAATCTAAAGTTAGTAAACCCAATACTTTGAAGTCCCTGAGGCAATCCAAAATACACAAACATAACCAATACAATCATGGGAACACCCCGAAGTAAATCCACATAAATCTTACCCATAGCCCGTAAGAGTTTAAAACGAGAAAGACTTAGTAAACTTACAAAAAGACCGACTAGTGTCGCTAATAAAAGCGACAAGCCCGTCATTTTCAAAGTATTACCCAATGCCACTAAAAAGACATCAAGATTCTCAACTAAAATATTAAAAATAGCCATAAAACACCTACTTCGTATACTTAGCTACAATTTCATCAAACTTACCACTCTCTTTAAGAGACTTAAGTCCATCGTTGAATTTAGCTAGTAAATCTGCATTCTTACCTTTCAATACCGCAAATCCATACGGCGTTGGATCGGTACGAACTGCAGCAATCGTCTCAAGTTCAACGCCACTCTTAATATTAAACTCAAGAACCGGTTCATCCTCAAAGGTCGCCGCTGAATTTCCCAATACAACATCTTGATACATCACAGGAGAGGAATCGAAATAACTGACCGTAAACCCATAGGTATCTTTAATACTTTCAGCATACGCGGCACTATTAGTTCCATCCTTAATTGCGACATTCTTACCTCTCAAGTCTTCAAGAGACTTAATATCACTGCCCTTTTTAACACCCATAGCAACATAAACTTCAAAATAAGCATCCGAGAAATCATATTTCTGCTTACGCTCATCTGTAATACTCATTCCAGCAATCAAACCATCGGCTTGCCCCGATTCTAAAGAGACTAAAGCCGCAGAAAATCCGACACTTTGTAAATCAATATCAAAATTAGACACCTTTGCGATCTCATTAATCAAATCCACATCAATACCCACAAACGCATTACTATCATTTGTATACTCAAACGGAGGAAACGCCGTATCCGTAACAATCACAAACGCATTACTCTGCTGTTTGGAACACCCCGTTAATACCAATAAAAACATGACTGCCAATACAACGATTCTTTTCATAATTACACGCTCCTTTTCTAATCGTATTGTTTGTATTATAAGCGCAATGTAAAATTATTACAACCACTATGAATATAATTTCATAATTATGAAACAATATTCATAGTATAATATTAAATAAAACTGTACTATAGAGATAATACAGTGTATGATAGTATGGAATAAAATAAAACAAGGAAACGATTATGAAAATTATAACAGGACTAACAAATGCAGAAGTAACGAAACGAATACAAGAAGGCAAGGTTAATACACTTCCCGCCCCTGAATCAAAATCAAACTTTAAGATTGTATTTGATCATGTATTTACGTTATTTAACTTATACACCCTCACCATTGCCTTGGTATTGCTTTATGTTAAAGCCTATACCAGCCTTTTCTTCATGGGTATCTTAATCTCAAATGCGTTTATGTTCTCCACACAAGAGATTCGTTCTAAGAACATCATTAATAAACTAAGTATACTGGTAACCCCTAAAACAAAGGTTATAAGAGAATCTAAGGAAATAGAGATACACCCTGAATCCCTTGTGCTTGATGACATTATTAAATTAGAGAGCGGGGATCAAATTCCCACAGATTCAATTATTATATCGGGTTTTATTGAAGCTAACGAATCTTTATTAACTGGAGAAATTGATCCAATTGATAAAAACGAAGGCGATCTCATTCTATCAGGATCCTTTGTGGTATCTGGGGTTTGCTATGCGAGAGTTAAGCATATTAAACTTGATAATTACGCGGTTAAAATCACACTATCCGCTAAAAAACATCGCATCATTGCTTCAGAATTAATCAAAACCTTTAAAACAGTCACTAAATTTACATCCTTATTTATTATTCCCTTGGGTTCATCCTTACTCTATCAAGGGCTTATAATGCGACAACAGCCTCTGGCTGATGTCGTAGTGAATACATCGACCGCACTATTAGGAATGCTACCACAAGGCCTTATTCTCCTAACAACCGTTAGTTTAATGGCCGCAGTCATTAGATTAGGAACTAAGAAAACACTGATTCAAGATATGTATGCGATTGAGACCCTATCACAAGTAGACGTCCTATGTTTAGATAAGACCGGTACCTTAACCTATGGAAATCTAAATGTTATTGACAGTTTAAAGAAAGATCCTCTATTTGATGAATATATCGAAAGCTTTCTCTATCACACACTCGATAAAAACACGACAACACAAGCCCTAAAAGAATACTATAAGCCTTCCGACAAACATACACCCATCGCTAATATCCCCTTCTCATCACTAAGAAAATGGAGTGCTATAACCTTTGAAGATATTACAATCTTAGTAGGGGCCCCTGAAATCATCTATCCAAATTACATTTATGAAAATAACGGTTGGGAAGTTCATAAAACCAACGGTTCCAGAATCTTAGCCGTGGCCGCAACCCATGACCCTCTTACTAAGAATTCTAAACTTAGTACCCTTAATACTTACCCATTAGGACTTGTCGCCCTAAAGGATACGATTCGGACCGATGCCAAAGAATCTCTATCTTTCTTTTATGAGAACGAAATCAACATTAAAATCATTTCAGGCGATAACCCCGATACCGTTAGAATCATCGCGCACGATGCCGGTGTAAAGGATACTGATAAATACATTGATGCTTCAACTCTAAGCGATCGCGCTTCCTATGAGGATGCGATTCTTAATCATAATATAATTGGACGTGCCACTCCCGATCAAAAGGTGGAGTTCATTGAAATCTTACAGAAACATCACAATAAAGTAGCCATGATAGGCGATGGTGTTAACGATGTCTTAGCCCTTAAGCAATCCAACGTCTCTATCGCGATGGGCGAAGGATCCGATGCAGCTCTAAGCATCTCACAGGTAATTGTTATGGATCGCAAACTCGAAACACTGGTGGACGTCTTTAAAGAAGGCAGACAGGTCATAAACAGCATTACCTTATCAGCGTCCATGTATTACTTAAGAACGATGATGACCGTCTTCTTGGCGATTACAGCCGTTATTATGAATATTCCCTTCCCATTTGTACCATTTCAAGTCACAATAACCAATATGTTTGTGGATGGATTCCCCTCCTTTATGATTCTTTGGGAGAAAAACTACCACAAACCAAAAGAAAGTATTATTAGACATGTACTTAGATTTGCTTTACCCAACGCCCTAGCTACCATCATTGTATGGATAGGACTCAATCTATTTAATATCTCTACCAATACGCCTACTATTATTTACTTCCTTACCGCCTTTATTTCCATTCAACTGATTTACAAACTCTATAGTCCAATGAACTGGTATAGAAGCTTGACCTTACTGATTGATAGTATTGGCTTTGTGATCACTTCCTATATATTCTTCAATTGGTTGCAACTGCAAAGATTAAGCACCAATGATATAAATATTATGTTAATAACTGCTGCAATATCATTGGTCATCATCAAGTGTATCGCAATGGTAATTACATATTATTTAGATACATATAAAGAATTTGCGGCCTAAGTAAAAAGGAGCTTTACGAATTATCTCGTAAGCTCCTTTTAATTATACCCCTACTTTTTATAAGCAAGAACACCACGACAAATAGTTGTCAATACTTCAATATCATCATTAACAACGATAATATCAGCATCCTTACCAATATTTAAACTACCTTTTCTACCGTATACGCCAATTTGCTTCGCAGAGTTTGTCGACGTCATCTTAATTAACTCTTCCATAGAACAATCCGTAAAGTTCTTTAAGTTACGAGCCACAAAATCCATCTCAGCCACACTACCTGCTAAGGAACCTGTTTCAATACGACATTCCTTACCAATCTTAGTAACCATTTGACCACCCAGATCATATTGACCATCTGGAAGCCCCTTGGCACGCATAGCATCAGAAATCGCAATAATATTGTCAGCACCCTTTATTACATATGTTGCCTTAATGGAATCAGGATGAACATGAACGCCATCCACAATCAACTCAGCCTTTAAAGCAGGATAAATAAACCCAGCAGTTACAGCACCTGGAACACGGTGATGATGAGGCAACATAGCATTATGGAAATGCGTCATATTCGACAATCCCTCATGCATAGCTTTAGTAATAAACGCATAATCTGCATCCGTATGCCCAGCAGATGGAACGACTCCATTTGCTACAAGATGATTTGTAAAGCCCTCTTCCGCTTCCTCAGGAGCATATGTAATAATCTTAATATGACCCCGCGCAGCTTTATTTAATCGATCAAATTTCTCAACACTTGGAACTTGCACAAAAGCAGGATTTTGAGCCCCAACATGCTTCTTAGAAATAAAGGGACCTTCCAAGTGAACCCCTAAAATTTCAGATTCTCCCGGCTTATTATCCGTTTCCATATAATCAACAATAACATCCAAAGCCTTCTCAACAGCTTCTAAGGACTGAGTCATTGTAGTTGGTAGATAACTGGTAGTACCCTCTTTCGGTAGGAAATTAACCATATTGATCAAACCATCACGATCGGCATCCATATTATCAGCCCCATTGGCACCATGAATGTGTTGATCAATAAATCCAGGGATTACATTATTCCCTTTCGCATCGATAATTTCACCATCATACTTTGGTACATAGTTCATATCACCAAAACTTACAATTTTAGTACCTTCCGTTAGAATATACCCATTCTCAATTACTCTTTTTTCTGTGTATACTTTCCCGTTAATAATTAACATTGTATCACTTCCCTTCAACTTTTATATTATATCACTTAAAGTGATACAATTGACACAAACACCCTCTTTTCACTTACTTTTTTATATTTGTTAATAATCAATAAACAAGGTATAATTAAGCCAATACCAGGAGGAAGATATGAAGATTCTTTTATACAGAAAAAACGCCAACGCCTTTAAAAAATCAGGCATCGGAAGAGCCATGAAACACCAAGAACAAGCCCTCACCCAAGCAGGGGTAACCTATACCACCAACGCAAAAGAGGACTATGATTTAGTGCATATTAACACCGTCGATCCACAAGCTATCATGATGGCCAAAAAAGCCAAAAAACACGGCAAAAAGGTTGTATACCATGCGCACTCGACTAAAGAAGACTTTCAAAACTCATTTATGTTTTCAAATCAATTAGCGCCTGCCTTTAAGCGTTTAATAATGTATGCCTATAACCAAGCTGACTACCTAATCACACCCACACCTTACTCTAAAAAGATTCTAGAAGGATATGGAATTACCCTACCAATAGAAGATGTGTCAAATGGTATCGACTTAAGTCGCTTTACATATAACCAAGAAAAAGTAGACGCCTTTAGAGCCTACTTCAATTTAAACAAAGATCAAAAGGTCATTATTTCCGTAGGGCTCTACTTCCAAAGAAAAGGACTCCCTGACTTCATGGAAGTGGCCCGAACATTACCAGATTATACCTTTATTTGGTTTGGTTATACCCCCCCAGCCAGTGTTACTAAAGAAGTTAGAAACGCAATCAAGCATAAACCCAGTAATGTACACTTGCCCGGTTATATTGCTGGAGATATTATTGAAGGAGCCTTTGCGAGTGCCGATATCTTTTTCTTCCCAAGTTATGAAGAAACAGAAGGCATTGTCGTATTGGAAGCTCTGGCTTCTAAATGCCAGGTAGTGGTTAGGGATATCGGAGTCTACGACGGTTGGTTATTTGATAAAGAAAACTGCTATAAAGGTATAAATAACCAGCAATTTGCAACGCTTATAAGAGACCTAATCAATAACGATCTACCCGATACTATAGAAAATGGGTATAAGGTAGCAAAAGAGCGTAGTATTAAAAACATAGGCTATAAACTTAAAGCACTTTATGAAAGAGCCCTAAGCCTGTAAAGATTGCTTTATAGACGTAGTTTATGTATAATTAACAAGAGTTTAACGGAGGAAAATATGAAAGTAATTATTGTAAAAGACAACCTAGAAGGTGCAAAAGAAGGGTTTAAAATCGTTAAAGACGCACTAAATCACAACGAACTAAATGTATTTGGATTAGCCACAGGAAGCACACCTGAAACATTCTACGCACTCCTTAGAGAAAGCGATTTAGATTTCAGCAACACAGTATCCATTAACTTAGATGAATATCTTGGACTTGAGCCTACTCACGACCAAAGTTATAACTATTTTATGAAGAAGCAACTATTCGATGCTAAACCATTTAAAGCAAACTATTTACCAAATGGTGCAACCGATAACCCAGCTGAGGAAAGCGCTAAGTACGAAGCAATCATTGCGAAGCATCCTATTGACTTACAAATACTAGGAATTGGAACCAATGGACATATTGGCTTTAACGAGCCTGGTGCTGCCTTTGATTCAGTAACCCGTGAAGTGGACCTAGTGGAAGCAACAATCACAGCTAACTCACGAAATTTTGATTCCATTGATGATGTACCTAAAACAGCAATCTCAATGGGAATTGGATCAATATTAAAAGCTAAGAAAATTATTTTATTTGCGTACGGTGCCAATAAAGCAGACGCAATCTATAAAACTATAGAGGAAATGCCTACTACAGACGTTCCAGCATCTGCCTTACAAAATCACCCGGATGTTACCATCATCTTGGATGAAGCTGCAGCATCAAAATTAACGAAGTAATCAAAGGGATCCCAAAGGATCTCTTTTTTACTACTATAGAACAAAAAAAGACTGCAACTAGAAAGTAGCAGTCTTTAAGTTTAAAAATAATTATTTACCAAGTTTATCAATATGTGTCGCATATTGATAATCACTTAAGTACATCTTTATATAGTCATGTACTAAGCTCTTAGGATCATTAACAAGGTTACCATCTTTAATATTTCTATATTGCACCGGCATATACTGAGAAATCAAAGTCATAGGTATCGTTGTACTGCTTAAGTTATTCATTAACTTAGCAATGGCCGCTTGAACAGCTGGCTGTGGTAAGTAATAACGCGCTCTGTCAGAATAACTGAATTTACGTTTAATGAAGAGTTCCTTATCAGTTCCATGGTAATGGTTTTGCCAGTTCTTAGGATGCTCCATCATCGTAGCTTCTAAGACATCAATAAAGTTTGATGGATCATCTGATATAATATCTTCAATATGAGATAACGCAAATAAAGCTTCGCGATATGCGAAAGTTAAAGCCGGACCTACTTTTAGGATATTAATACCATCTTCAACCATCATACGTAAATGGTTGGGCGTTTGGTAATCCGTAGAGTGGCCTTCAAATACCAAATTAGGATAATTAGTGCGTAAGGCAGCGACTAAATCCTTTGCTTTTTCTCTATCATAGAAGAAAAGATCATCATCACCAAATTCAACGCCGGGTTGCACAACAATTGCCACTACAGCATTGAATACATCCATAACATCATGCTCTTCAAAGATTCTTCTAAATGTTTCATAAGTACCTTGGAAGTCCTCTGGTGATGTCACTTCAAGTGTTTCTTCTACCTCCTGTAGACCCCCTGGAATCGGAACTTCACTACCGATAATAAAGGCCGGGAATACTGCCTGAGGATTGTCCGCTTTCAAATCAGCATAACCTCTTAAAGCCGCTTGTGCCAACATAGCTGAACGACGTGCGATTGTTTCATCTGATAAACGTTCCGTGGTCGAATCATCCTTAAGACGCATGGATGTATCCAAGTGAATTTTAGTATAACCGGCACGAACATAATCATATACTAATTGCTCAGCATTCTTCATAGCTTCTGTTTCATTTAGATCAGTCCAAGTTAAGGGTCCTAAGTGGTCTCCCCCAAGAACAATACGATCTTTATCAAAACCAACGCGGTCAGCTATCGCATAGACAAACTCACGATAATCCTTAGCCTTCATCCCTGTATAACCACCAAATTGGTTAACTTGATTCGCTGTTGCTTCAATAACGATAATTGAATTCTGTTGTTTTGCATATTCAATCGATGCTTCTATAACCGGTTCGCTCGCAGTACACACACAATAAATTCCTACAGGGTTTGTATTGCTCAAACTCAATAAAATATTTTCTTTCATAATAATACCACCTCTCCTTAATTATAATACCATTAGACTTCCTTTATATATTTGCACTTAGCGTTTAACGTGTTGTATTTTTTAGTAAGATATACCTTAAACTTATTATAAACGTATAAAAAGGAGTGTCTATTCGACACTCCTTCATTGAATTTAAGGGGTTTAATTCAATTGCTAATCAGCCTTTGGAACTTCTGTAGCGTAATCATACCAGTCGATCAATGGATTATAACCACCTGGAATTGATTCACCAGTCTCAGGGTGACGTGCATTTGAGTCACCAGCAAGAACACCAGTTGCTGTACCTAAGATACCTAATACTAATAATAGTAAGATTCCCTTTGTAGGACTCCAACCTTTTTTAGCAATTAAGAAGTACATTAATAGAGTTAATACTAATGGCAACAATTTAGGTAAGATACCATTAAGAATTGTTTGTATGTTTGTTACCATGTTTCCATCAACAAATGAAATACGAACGGCAGTTGATCCAAATAAAGCAGTCATCGCCCCAACGATAAATACTCCTAATAAACTAGCTGCACGAGTAAACTCTTTAGCATTCGCTGTAAGAATATCGATAGCTTGAGCACCCAAATCGTATGACATACGCATTAACCAGAAACGAACCGCGAATTGAGCAGCGTTAAAGATTAATAAGAATAGAACTGGACCTAGGAAGTTCCCAGCAACAGCCATATTAGCTGTAAATGCCGCAGTAATTGGAACTAAAGTAAACCAGAATAGCGCATCACCAATACCACCTAAAGGACCCATAGCAGCAACACGTACCGCACGGATTGTAGGAATATCAGCTTTGTTTTGCTCAAGGTTAAGAACAATACCCATAACGAATGTTACTAAGAATGGGTGAGTATTAAAGAACTCAAGGTTATGTTCCATTGAAGCAGACAAGTCTTCTTTATTCGTGTGAATCTTTTCAAGACCTGGTAAGATACCATATAGCCATCCAGCTGCTTGCATTCTTTCATAGTTAAATGAAGCTTGCAAGAACAGAGAACGCCATACCATTTTATTTAAAGTTGATCGATCTAACGGTTGTGCCGGAGTCAAATCAGTATATAGTGTTTTAGATTCCATCCTCGTCACCTCCTGTACCTACATTCGCAAAGCGAACATTTGTTTGATAATCACCCAGTGCAATTGTAGCACCAATGATTGTTAATAGAACTAATGCAGCTCCACCAACGTTTGGAATATTTGAAACAAGAACCGCTAATCCGAATCCTAAGAAATAGAACATCCATAGGTCACCCGAAAGCATTATCTTCATTAGGATAGCGAACCCAACATATTTCATCATTCCACCTGCAACATCAAGACCAGCCATTAACCAGCTTAAGTTGTAAGTTTGTGCAGCCAATACTTTACCAATTCCTTGTCCAGAAACTAAACCAATTGCAACGATTACTGAGAATAGTGCACCAAGGATTGCCATTGACAAGTAGTTAACTTGAGCAATACCCTTTGGATTAGCATTCTTAGCATGTCTGTCAGCAATAGCCATCATTGGAGCCATGAATGTAAAGGTTAAAGTAACTGCATATTGTCCAAGAAGTGCGAATGGAACAGCAAGTCCTACTGCAGCTTCTGGCTGTAAACCTGAAGTTATCGCAAATACTGTTGCCATAACCCCACCGATAATAACGTTTGGTGGTTGTGCCCCACCTACTGGCATACTACCAATTGAAATCAATTGATACGTACCACCAACTGCTAAACCTAATTCAGGATTACCTAGAATAGCACCAACAATCGGAGCCAATACGATTGGCTGATAAAGTGATTCTAAGAAACTAAATTGGTCAATAGCAGCAACAAATGTAACTAACATTACAAGTAATATTTGTACTACTGTAAACTCCATATTTTGCTTCCTCCTATATCTTTTAAAGTTTTACCCTAAAATTTTTGAAATGTCCTCGGAACCCTCTTGTGGTACACGACGAATTTCTAACTCAACACCAAGTTCATGAAGCTTTTTAAACGCCTCAACATCAGCATCATCTACCGCAACACTCGTAGCTACCTGACGTTTACCAGTTGCCATATGCATGTTTCCAATATTTACTTTTGTTATTGGAACGCCCCCCTCAACTAGTTTCAATACATCTTGTGGATTCTCAACGATCAAGAAGATCTTTTGCTTATCCGACGCTTTACCAATAACATCAATTGTCTTTTGCAACGAGAAGTAACGCGTTTGAGCGTAACTTGGCGCAGCCATATTCATTAGATTTTGTCGCATCTTGTTTCCAGAAACGTCATCGTTAGCAACTAATAATAAGTTAGCTCCGATCGCACCTGACCACTGAGTTGCAACTTGACCATGAATCAATCGGTTATCGATTCGCGTAAGTACAATATTTGGCATAAAAGCACCCCTTTCAATTCCATGTGTAAGTGACCTTACATGTTTATTATAGAACAAGTGAAACCGCTTTTATTTGTACAAACGTTTGATAGTTTTGTACTTTTGGTTAAATTCAACCTAGAAAGTACCCAAATCCTACACAAATAAAGTGAAAAACACTAATATTATCCGATAAACTTGTACATTTTATTTGAAAAAAGCAATATAAACTATAATAAGATAAATAAGTGCTACTAAGTTTTTATTAAGTATAGTACAATTTAACTAAAGAAAGAGTGGTGGCATTATGTATTTAAAGACGACAAGTCCGCAGTTTCTAAAATATGGAACCGTAACCGACAAACCATCCGCATACCCAGTGCATGTGGAATCATTCGAAGGAAAAGACCTTGGTCAGTTTCTAGTATACGATGAAAAGGTATGGATAACATTACTTGAAGGGATAGCTTTATTAATTATTTATGATCAAGGAGAATTTCATCAATTTGTAATTCATCGATCGCCTATTATAAACCCAGGCGTCGCCTTTACGATTGTGTCCCTAACACAAGGAGCTCTAGCAGAACTCTCCTACCAATCCCATGGAACTATAAAATATGAGAAAATGTCCATCCCTGGTACCCAAGTCTATGAACCCATTCGCTCACACTTTGAAATCACAAATATATATGCCTATTACTATAATGTAAAGGGAAAAGACTATGCCTTTAGTGGCGAATCCCATTATTACTGGGAACTTACTTACGTTGATACAGGCGAAATCGAAATGGTCATAGACGGCGAACACCATACCTTAGAGAGTCAAAATATCGTTCTATTTCTACCCGGACAATTCCATAGGCAATATATAAAAGGAAATAACGCCTCTGCATACTTAACAATTATGTTTGATATGAATGTGGAATCAAAACTATTCAACCACTTAAAAAATCGTGTTATCGTGTGTAATAAAGAACTCTATGACTTAGCCAAGAAGTTCATCCAACAAACTACATTATTGGAACTGGGTAGTTTACCCTACGTCCAAGATAATATCTTATTAACATTAAAAGAGCTGATGGTAAATCTACTTCAAATTGATTACGAAGATGAAGAAAACAACGAAGTCATTAACTTAGTTCAATCTCAATTTGAAAGCGAGCTTCTCAATGAGATCAACAATTATATTCAAAAGAAAATATACGAACCAATCTCAATAGAAGACCTCTGCAACCACTTCTCAGTTAGTCGTTCAACATTACAGAGTTTATTCAAGAAATACTTAAATGAGCCGCCTAAGAAATATATCAACAACTTAAAGATGGCCCATGCGCAACGGTTAATCTTGGAAGGAAAACATACTATTACGGAAGTCTCCCTTAAACTAGGCTTCAACTCCATTCATTACTTCTCGAGAAAGTTTAAATCACACTATGGTATGTCTCCCAGTGAGTATTTACAATCGGTATATCATATCAATGAAGGAATATAAGCGACTTAGTCGCTTTTCTTTTCGCATTGCAAAAGAAAAACGGCCTAAGCCGTTTTAATCTAGAATATTTGAAATACTATATACCGTAGCTTGAATAGTATAACTATTGTTCAGACGAATCTTAGCGAAAACACGATCCTCATCCACTGACTCAACAACTCCCACTAAACCCCCTGCAAATACAACCTTATTCCCAGGTTTGATATCACTTAGCAACCTCTCATAACGAGCATGTTGCTTCTTGATATTCTTCGCCGTACTAAAATAATAGAAAATAGCAATTACCGCAAATATTATACCTACAGTAACGGCACTATATGCAATAGCTTCCCAGTTCATATTAGATACCGTCCATTTCTTCGTTATCTTCTGCTACCATTTCTAAAGAGGCAAGGTCAAAGAATGAAACTTGGTCTTTACCTGTTGCAACTAAAGAAGATACAAACTCATCGATATTTGTAACCATTGAACGCATTAAGGACGCTTCCAATAGCATTGCAATATTAGATCCCGCAATAACGCGAACATTATTATGCGTAATTGAAGCTTCAACAGATTCCTTAAAAGGTGTACCCCCCAATAAATCCGTAAACACTACAGTCCCAACTTCATTATTAAGTTTTTCCATAGCTGCATTAATGCTAGCACCTAAGTCAGTTGGTGTAATTTCCGCCGTAAAATCAAGCACTTCATAATTATCTTGTTTACCCGCTATTAATTCAACGGCACTTGTTAAACCTTCCGCAAATTTACCATGCCCAACAACAATAATTCCTACCATGTATTATTCCTCCTCAAATGGATAAATGATAACCCCTTGTACAACTCGGTTAACTTGTCCAGATGGCCAAGGATTGTCTGGGTTTTTACCAACTGCAATCGACTTATAAAGCGACATAGTTTGCCCATACATAACTAAGTTTAATACTTCCAGTCCAAAATCCACAGTATTATTATATTTAATTGATACATATTTATCAACCATAGCTTCAATATCTGCATCATTTTGCGTATCGATAACCATTAATTGCGTACCATCACGTTGCACACTAATTTCCTTAATGAAGTCCTTTTGGTACTTACGCACATAACCATCATTCTGCATATAAACCACAACTAACGTCTTTGAGTTAATAATGGACTTAGGTCCATGTCTAAAGCCAAGAGGCGTATTATATAGTGGTACAGTAATACCCGCTGTAAGTTCTAAAATCTTTAAAGCACTTTCCTGAGCAACGGCTTCATGCTGTGTATCCCCTAGATAAACAATACGTTCAAAGTCAAAATCATTAACCAAGTCTTCAATTACCTTATAACCGTCTGTATTGAAATTCTCAGCAACATGAGCCACTTCATCAAGATGCGGTTTTACTTCTGTTAAGCGATCAATATTAAAGGTTAAGTAAATAGCTAAGTACATATTCGAATATGAACTGGTCATCGCAAAGGACTTATCATTGGTTTCCTTTGGCAACTTAATCGCAAAAATATTATCATCTTCACGCATCGCTAAACTACCTTCATGATTACATGTGATAACAAGATGCTTTACATTCGGGTGCACTTGGTTCGCTACATCAACCGATGCAACGCTCTCTGGTGAATTACCAGAGCGTCCTAGTGAAATTAATAATGTAGGTTTATTTGGGTTAAAATACAACTTTGGATCAATAACTAAATCCGTAGTAGGAATCGAACGAACATTTAGTATATGTCCTCTTTGAAGCACGGGGGCAATGGTATTACCTACAAACTCACTGGTACCCGCTCCTGTAATAATAATATCGTGGTCTGAATTTGATACTACGCTGTCCACGAAAGCTTTAAGGTCGTCCTTTACATCCTTAATAATATCAAATGTTTTTAACCAAGTTGCAGGTTGCTGAGCAATCTCAGTGGCCGTAAAATTAGCCCCTAACTTAGTCCAAGTATCTATATCTCTATTAAACATATCTATCACTCCTTTATACCTTACTATTATAAGTATAGGGATGAAAATCTACAATCTATTTGTCATATTTTGTATAAAGGTACAAACTATTACATGAAAAATGCAAATATCTTGGCTAATAATTAGTTTTATTTATGGTAAAATACATTCAGGAGATGATACATATGAAAGAATCTACACATATTTTATACAAAGATAGTATCAATAAAAACACATACCGCATTCCCATAGATAAAAAAAATCTACTAGAAGTATATAAAAACCGTTATGCGGTTGTATTAGCCTTTACCGTTTTAATGGGTGCCTTTATTAAGAATACGCTCATCTTGATTGGTTTTGGACTGGCGGTTCTTCTATTTACAGAATACCTATATCGCATTAAGTTCTTAAAAGGATTTACGGTGGTTGTGGATACTACTGTAGATGAAAAGAGTATTAGCCGCCAAGCACTCATCGTAAACATTATTCTCTATTTGCTCTTGGGAGGTTTGTTAGGATACTATGCAATGGTTGAAACACCAGATGGCATAATGCGCTATGCATTTCTTGCCCTTTCCGTTGGAGGAATAGGCTTAGGCCTAAGATATATTAAAGAAGTCATTGATTATAATTAAAATTAAAACGAGATGATACACTCACCTCGTTTTTTTTATGCCTATAACTTCTTCAAGAACTCAGATTTTAAGAACAACGTCCCAAAACCATCGACCTTACACTGAACGTTTTCATCACTACCCTCACGAAGTCGAATATTCTTGATAACAGACCCCTGCTTAAGAGCACTGGATGCTCCCTTTACTTTAAGATCCTTTATCACCACAACACTATCACCATCAACAATCAAGGTACCATTGGCATCCTTAACTCCATCGACCACAGGATCATCCATGGATAAGCTCCACTCGTGATTACACATTGGACATACTAATAGAGCCCCCATTTCATAGGTATACTCCGATGAACATTGTGGACAATTTGGTAAACTCATTTTACGCACTCCTTTCAATATTTAGTAACACTTCTTTCAAATCAAGGCCACCACTATAGCCCCCCATTGAACCATCTTTTGCTATAATTCTATGACACGGGATCACAATAAGATGACGATTCTTACCAATAGCATTGGCCACAGCACGAACCTTCTTAACATCTCCAACACGTCTAGCAAGCTCTGTATAAGATATAACTTCCTTATACTTAACATCACTTAGAACCTTATAAACAGCTTTTTGAAACGACGTTCCACTTATATAAAGCGGTATATCAAATACTTTGAGATTTCCATCAAAATATGCTTGAAGTTGGGTCTCTATGAGTGCAAACCCATCGTTAACTTCCACAATCTCATCCTTTGGAAAATCTTTCTTAAGAATTTCATCGGCCGCTGATTTCAATCCAAAATAAGCCAATTCACCATCATAAAGAGCCATCAGAAACTCCCAATTATTGTATGTAAAACTCTTAACACTAACCATAAGATCCTCCTTTAAGTGAAATCATTATAACACAAATGCCCCCTACTTCGATAATAAGACCTTATAACTCTTATCAATAAGAATCGCACCCAATGGCGCAGTAATGAAGATAGACAAAACAGCGATTGCTAAAATAATATCGCCCCCGACAACTCCCAAACTCAATGGAATACCACCCATCGCAGCTTGTACCGTTGCTTTAGGAGTATATGCTAATAGACTAAATAACTTCTCTTGGCGCTTAAAATCAGACGCATGCAACGCCCAAAGCACCCCTATACAGCGCCCCACTAAACCTATCCCCACAATAACAAGACCCCCTAACCCAGCACTAAGGGCTAGTTTAGGGTCTACTAAAGCACCCACCAATACAAAGAGCAAAATCTCAAAATACTTCCAAGCCCTATCCAGATTCACCTTTAAGGCACCCAAACTCTCCATCTCACTATTATTAATAACCATAGCCATACTCATTACAGATAAATAAACCGCAATATCAAACCCAATCGACTCCGTGGTTCTAATAAAAACAAAACTAATCATAACCAAAATGATCAAAGC
>CAYWUU010000009.1:0-2125 GCA_964461405.1 uncultured Erysipelothrix sp. | reverse complement strand
ATATGCTTCAAAACCAAACCCAGCCCCAGACCTATGATAAGACCCAAAATTATAGATAAAGGTATCCTTAGTAAATCTATAGCTGAATAAACCTTGGTAAAGTACAAACTCGAGAAGGTTGAAAAGATTGTGATCGCAAAGACATCATCCAAAGAGGCTCCAGCTAATATTACAGTGGGCACTTTATGATAACCCAAGTCATTTAACTTCAACATTGCAGGTACTATTACGGCAGGTGATACGGCGGCTAAAACAAACCCCAACATCCCCCCTTGCGCCACGTTAAAGTCCAATATTACCATTGATGCTAATGTAATACATAACCCTTCTAAAATAGCAGGCACACTACCCATCATTATACTTAGCATCCGATAGTTCATTAAAACATCTTTTCTTATCCCAAATCCAGCTCGTAATAAAATGATGATCAGGGCTATTAATCGAATCTCAATGGAATAATTATGCATTAACCCCATCTTATCCAAACCATGAGGCCCCACAATGATACCCAACACTAAAAACCCCAATAAAGGGGGAAGGTTAATAATCTTAAATATATACCGAATGGCAATACCCCATGCTAAAACAATAAAAATCATACGAACCTACTTTCACTATGCAAATTATAGCACAACGGTCAATCTAATCAGATGGACCGCTGATATAATTTTATAAACCAAGTTCCAAAGTACCCAACTTTTCAAAGAAATGTTTATTATAGATAGCACCAAAGAGATTAGCCAAGTCTTGATGAACAATCAAATCCGAGACCGTTACGATCGTTGCATCCCCTTTGTAATCTTTAAACTTCAAAGCAGTCGTAGTTAAGATAACATCATACTCCTGAGTTATATCATAACAAGAAAAAACACTTCCAGAATAATAACTTGTAAAGGTCTTAATTATGCATTTTGAATGGACTTTACCCAAGTCACTATAGACGCCAATATTAAACATACTATAATTACGAATATTTAATACACTCGTATAGATATGATACAATATTTCACCCGCATAATCGCTCACATTAACACCCGATTAGGTGTTAATATAATCCAAAAAGTCCATATAAACGCCAATATATTTGGGGTTAACTCGCGCAAAATCATGCAAAAACATATCATAACGATTTAAATAAGAATCAAAGCGCTCCGGCAAAATATAGGAACGCAATATATAGCCCGTGACTATATCTGTCATAACCAAATAATCTTCTTCTTTCAGATTAGTTTTAAGTCCAGAATAATACCACCGTAAGTGCTCTTCAACATAAACTCTAGCCTTACTTACGACTTCCGTATCGTGTACATTCTTTAAGGACTCCACATAATTGAACGAACGATTTTCATCTACCAAATTCTGCTTAACTCTAACTTTCTCAGCTCTAAATAAAAGTTCAAAAGTCTCTTGTGTGTCGGATGGAAATTGCGTTAGAATACTAAAAAAAAGTTGATCAAAATCATTCTTTTGTTGCTGACTCAATTCCGGTAACTCGACACTGGATGTTATCTTCATGATTTCAACAATCAAATAATGCAAGGCAATTTCTTTCTTACTCAAAATAGAATACGTTCTATTTTGAGTATTATAAACAATCTTAGATTTATATCGCAGTAAGAACTTATTTATCAACCTTATTTGCTTTCTAATATGAGACTGACTATAGTTAACATTCTTTACAATTTCATAAATCTGGAATGTCAACACTTTAACGGACAATTTTTATAGTTACATTGATTGGGCATATTTTATAGGTGTTTTGTAACCTAGTGATGAATGTAATCTCTCATTGTTGTACCACCAAATGTGTCCACCCAATTCTCTTTGTAATTCTTCTAATGTTTCAAATTTATTTTGATATACGAATTCAAATTTTAAACTTTTAAAGTTTGCTTCAGCTACAGCGTTGTCATAAGGAGTTCCTTTTTGACTTAATGAGCGCTTAATATCAAAGGTTGATAAGAGTGCTTCAATTTGTTCATTTATAAATTCTTTCCCTCGATCGCATATAACTCATTTAGTTACCATTATTTTGATTTACTAGCTTCCCATCCTCAACTTCAAAGACCCTATCACACTGTTCCAGCATTCTTCGATCATGAGTCACCATAACTACCGTAGTGTT
>CAYWUU010000008.1:0-23958 GCA_964461405.1 uncultured Erysipelothrix sp. | reverse complement strand
TGTGGACATTTATTTCATAAATACTTTGTCAACAGTCTGATAAACACTCCCGCGGGAGTGTTTTTATTTGTCTAATCTTTAAAGATTCTATTTTGATGCTTAAGTGCTGTGGGGGTTTGAGCCAAGCCCCCTTCACCTGTTTCTCTAAACTCAGCAGGAAGGTTTGTTCCAACTTTGTGCATCGTGTGAATCACTTCATCAGCAGGGATTAGCGATTGGATATTTGCTAGTGCCATATCGGCTGAGACTAAAGCTTGTGAAGCGCCCAGGGCGTTTCGTTTAACACAGGGAACTTCAACCAATCCGGCTACAGGATCGCAGATGAGCCCTAACATATTTTTAATCGTCATGGCTAGGGCGTGGGCGGCCATGGTAGGGGTTCCCCCTAGTACATCAACGGTAGCGGCAGCAGCCATTGCGCTAGCACTACCTATCTCTGCTTGACAGCCCCCCATCGCTCCTGATATAGAAGCGTTATTAGCGATTACTAATCCAAAGCCACCCTCCACATACCACATACCATAGCGTCCCGTCCTTATCAAAGGTCATACCGCCTATATATTTAGTAGTGTCATATTCTTTGATTAATAGATCAAAGTCTACGTATTGAACGGCCGTTGTAAAGGTATGATCAAGGGTATGATATGAGGATATTTCATCGTGATGCATCCCTGCTAAGTAGAGTGTATCGTTTAATATAGCACCGGTAGTTAAGTAGGCGTGATTATAGCCTTTGTGGGATGCATTGGGCAGGACATGGGGTAGGATTTCTACCTGCTGTGTGGTGGTATTAATGCGCTTTAACTGGCCATTTCGTGTGGAAAAGTAAATATTATGATCGGGTCCCATCAACAGGCGATACGATGCTTTTTCAACCTGTTTACCCAAGTCTTCTACGGTGCGCTTATCTAAACTATAGCGGTAGAGATGACCTTTCATAAAGCCTAGGGCATAATAGACACGATTTTTAGGATCGTAGATGCCTCCGTATAGGGTTTCTCTGGGTACTAAGATACCGTGGTTCTCAGTTTTATCTGTTTTAGGATCGTAGGTTAAGATACTACTCCCCGCAAACCCTTCCCAGGGATTGCTGTAATTAGAGAAGGGCATCCAAGCTGGGTGCTCAGGGGACTTATCGGTGGTATGGGTAGCCATGATTAAGGTTCCATCTTCCATGAGTGATAAACTGGTATGAAGTTTACTGTCTCTAATAAAGCGTTCGTTGGGTAAAATCATATTTTCAGCATCGAAAATATCTCGAACAGAATTGGTCTCAATATCATACTCCACCAGTTTTGTATAAGCACTGGTCGTGAGTTCTGTACATAACGCAAAATACACCTTGCCATTGGGGTGCAAAATGCTATCCCAAATTGCGTTATATTTATTGGGCGAGGGATAAACAAATTGCGTTACATTCTTTTGATTTATTACCCGTAGGGTGTCTAAGTTATCAAAATCAAATCTATATTTCATATATCAAAATTATAGTAGTATTTAGCTACTATAAAGCTCCTTTCTATAGCTATAATACTAGTTTATCATTTAAGGTAAACCGCTTTCAATTTTATGGGACTTATGGACATCATAAAGACAAGAGGGCCTTACTTTATGGGTATGTAAGTTGAATATAAACACAGGGTTTGGTATTATAGAATCTGTGGACAGGGGTGGCCTTTTGGGGCCTGAGACATTCCCTTTGAACCTGATCTAGGTAGTTCTAGCGTAGGGAGTTCTGTATTTCCTTGCGCCTCATTTTATGGAGGTGTTTTTTTATGAGAAAGACTAGAGATCTGACATTGATGGCTATGTATTTAGCGCTCTATGTTGTTTTGGCTAAGTATTCGGAGTTGTTTATTCCGTTTCTTCGTATGCCCAGTGGGGGTAGTATTGAGTTATCAACGATTGTGATACTTATTGCTTCCTATCAATTGGGCGTTAAAAAAGCGCTTATTGTAGCGCTGGGTGGGGTATTCTTAGAATATACCATTGGTGGTAAAGCGTTCTATGGCTATAACGGCTTGCAGATATTCTTGGATTATATTCTTGCGTTTGGTATTTATGCGTTTGCGAGTGTATTACCTGTGCGTAATAATAAAATTCCGGTTGGAGTAATCTTTACCAGTATTATTCGCTTTCTAGCGCATACTACATCTGGGGTTTTATATTTTCCGATTGAATCTGATTCAATTGGCGCCATATGGTATGCTTCAGCATCCTATAACTTGCCTTATATGTTGGTGAATATGATTCTAGGATTTATGGTTGTTATACTGATATTACCACCGATACAACGCGGTTTAAACGGGAGTTAATTCTTCCGTTTTTTATTTTGTGCCTGAGTTTGACTGTGTTATAATATAGCCGGTAAAATAGTATTTTGCCTAGAAGACTAAAGAAATCCTTTAGTAAAGGAGTGTTATTATGTCAAAATATATTGGTACAGTCTCAAGGGGTATTCGTACTCCCATTATCCGAAAAGGAGATGACCTATGTGAGATCGTAGTAGACAGTGTTCTTCAAGCGGTAGATTCTGAGAATATCGAGTTAAGAGAGCGGGATATTGTTGCGCTTACGGAATCGATTCTAGCGCGATCACAGGGAAACTATGCATCAATTGATATGATTGCGAAGGATTTGAAAGCTAAATTCCCAGGAAATACTATTGGTGTAGTATTCCCAATTTTATCTCGAAATAGATTTGAAACGGTCATGCGTGCCATAGCACGGGCCTTTGATCATGTCTATGTGATGTTGAAGTATCCCAGTGATGAAGTTGGTAATGCGCTGATTTCAATGGACCAACTGTATGCTTCGGGGTTAAATCCATATTCTGATGTTTTAGATTATAAGGGGTTTAGAGATGCCTTTGGTGTTTCAGTCCACCCTTTTACTAAGGTAGATTATATTGAAATGTATAAATCGGTGATTGAGAGCGAAGGCGCAAAAGCATCGTTCATCTTTGCGAATCATGTGAGTGCTTTAAAAGATTATGTACAACAAGTTCTGGTGAGTAATGTGCACGATCGCACCCATACGATTCAACAAGTTAAAGAAGCTGGGATTGAAGTCGTTTATGGACTGGGTGATATTTTAGTTAGTCCTATAGATGGGGGCGGTTATAATAAAGACTTTGGCTTAATGGGCTGTAATCGTTCAACCGATGAGGAAGTGAAACTCTTCCCGCGTGACTCTCAAGTTACCGTTGAGAAGATTCAAAAGATGTTCCTAGATAAAACGGGTAAACTTATTGAAGTAATGGTTTATGGCGATGGGGCCTTTAAAGATCCAGTAGGTAAGATTTGGGAGTTGGCCGATCCAACTGTTTCACCAGGCTTTACAAAAGGACTGGAAGGAACGCCCAATGAAATTAAAATTAAGTATCTTGCGGATAATGACTATAAGGATTTAAGCGGCGAGGAACTTAGTAAAGCTGTACAAAATGAAATATCCAGTAAAACTGAAGTTGCTGGTAACTTGGCCTTGGGCACCACACCCCGTCGTATTGTTGATTTAGTGGGTTCATTATGTGACTTAACCAGCGGATCTGGGGATAAAGGAACGCCCGTTGTACTCATTCAAGGTTATTTTGATAACTTTGCATCGTAATAATTGAGTGGGATGGCTTGCGCTAAATCAGATAGCTTCATCTCTAATTGAACGCCGATTTGGCCCGCACTAAATAGAAATGTGTCATGATCTTGGGCACTAATATCAATATAAGTTGTAAAGAACTTCTTCATACCAAGGGGAGAACATCCACCATGGATATATCCCGTTAGGCTTAGAAGTTCTTTTTCTTTTATCATATGGATACTTTTCTCTTGTGTTAAAAAAGCCGCCACCTTTAAATCCAGTTCTTCATCAAGGGGCAACATAAAAACATAGTGATTCTTGGACTTACCCACCGTAACCAGTGTCTTAAAAACTTTAGGTATGGTATCTTTTTCAGCCTTTGTATCATAGGAACGGGGTATATAGGCAATCTTTTTTTGGTCTAAAATGCGCATCGCATTCGTCTTTTTAATAGTTTTCATACTCTTATCTTAACGCAAGATGTAAAATATTTCATTATTTATGAAACTTATGTACATATTGCTTGACATTTAATAGAAAGACTTATATAGTTGTAACAAATTCTATGAACAAGAGAGTAAACTATTCTTAGTTAAAGCGAGTCAGAAGATGGTGAGAGTCTGATAATGATAGGTTAGTTGAAGCGCACTTGGGAGAAGTTAGTTTGAAATTAAGTAGAGCTAATCGGAGCGACACCGTTATGTCTTAAAGGGGTAGGATATTAAATCTTGCAACTAGAGTGGTACCGCGATTGTTAACTACAGTCGTCTCTGGATTATTTCCAAGAGGCGACTTTTTTATTTCTTAGTCATCTTGGAAACCAAGTTAGATGAAAAGGAGAAAAGAAAATGAAAAAACTTCTAACAAGTATTTTGGTAGTAATGGTAGTCTTTGGTTTAGTCGGATGTGGTAAAAAAGTTGAAATCAGTACTGTCGATAAAATCAAGGAAAAGGGCACTCTAGTTTTATTAACGGAAGCCACATTCCCACCCTTTGAGTATGCGGAAACCGGTGAGGGTTCAGTGGATGGTATTGCCGGTGTAGATATTGATTTTGGTAAAGCACTAGCCCATAAACTGGGTGTTGAACTTAAGGTCTTAGATATGGATTTTGATACACTAACCGAGGGTTTAAAATCTGGTAAGGGTGATATCATCTCAGCGGGTATGACTGCTGATCCAGATCGTGCTAAGATTGTTGATTTCTCGAAACCGTATTTTGACAATGCGCTTTATGTAATTGTTAAGAAAGGCTCTGATATTAAGAGTGCCAATGATTTGAATGGTAAAAAAGTAGCGGTTCAACAGGGAACTACGGGTAATGACTATATTGATGCCAATAAGGAAATCAAGGGTCTTCTATTTGGTGGTATGGTTGAAGCGGGGTTGGCGGTTAAAAACGGTAATGCTGATGCTTCTGTGATGGATATGCTTACAGCGCAAATTATTGTTGCTAATAATCCTGAGTTAGTGTTATTGGAAACACCAGTTGCGAAAGAAGAAACTTCCATGGCTGTTCAAAAGGGAAATGATTCCCTATTAAAAGTTGTAAATGAGTTATTAGATGAATTAAAAGCGGATGGAACATTACAAAAGTGGTTTGATGATCACTATGATTCATTAGTTATAGAATAGGAGATTTCATGAATATAAGTTTGGAAGGATTTTATAATTCGCTATTTAGCGAAGGCCAATGGTTAGTTTACCTAGAAGCCGCAAAAATGACGTTATTAATATCGTTGTATGCGTGTATCATTGGGATTGCGATTGGTCTTATCATAGCGATGGTAAAATATACATACGCAGATCGCAAGCGTGAAAGCGGTGTGGGATTTTTATTAGCCACTGCTAACTTTGCCGCAAACGGATATACCACCATCATTAGAGGGACTCCGGTATTGCTACAGTTAATAATTCTCTATGCTCTAGTGGCATCTGAAGGCTTTAATGCGGCGGTTATTGGGTTTGGTATAAACTCTGGAGCGTATGTAGCTGAAATATTTAGAGCTGGTTTATCATCCGTAGATAAGGGGCAACAGGAAGCCGGAAGATCATTGGGTCTAAGTGCTAATAAGACCATGCGTCTTATTACCATTCCTCAAGCCTTTAAGAATATACTTCCAGCTTTATTCAATGAGTTTATCTCTTTGATTAAAGAAACTTCCGTAGCGGGTTCCATTGCGGTAGTCGAGATTACTAAAATAGCGGAACGATATAAGGGTAAAAGTTATATGATAGAACCTTTATTTATCGCAGCTGCTATGTACTTGGTGTTAACCATTGGTTTAACGCAAATTCAGAAAATTCTTGAAAGGAGGTTAGCGCGCAGTGATAGAAGTTAGTCAGTTATGTAAAACCTTTGATGATAAGTTAGTATTGGATCATGTCGATGCTACTGTCGATGCAGGAGATGTCATTGTGATTGTTGGTCCTTCTGGTTCGGGTAAAAGTACGTTCTTGCGAAGCCTTAATTTACTGGAAATACCCGATAGTGGATCGATTATGTATGGGGGCATGGATATTACAACTTTGGTAGGTAAGCAACGTGGTTTCTTTAAGAAACGCCATACCATGGATATTAATCAAGTGCGCTCTAAAGTGGGAATGGTCTTTCAACACTTTAATTTATTTGCGCATAAAACCGTCTTAGAAAACTTAATGATGGCCCCGGTTGAACTGGGCATTATGAGTAAGCAAGAGGCTGAAGCTAAAGCGATGGGACTGCTTGAACGTATTGGTTTATTGGATAAAAAAGATGTCTACCCGGCGACCTTAAGTGGGGGACAGAAGCAGCGTATTGCAATTATTAGAGCCTTATGTATGAATCCGGAAGTTCTATTATTTGATGAACCGACCTCGGCCCTTGACCCTGAAATGGTGGGGGAAGTATTAGATTTAATTAAGGATTTATCTAAAGAAAATATTACGATGGTTATTGTTACGCATGAAATGAACTTTGCGAAGGAAGTAGCGCATGAAGTGTGGTTCATGGATGAGGGTATTATTAAGGAAAAAGGATCCCCAAATGATGTATTTGAGAATCCTGTCGATGAAAGATTGAAGAGTTTCTTATCTAAACTCCTTTGATATCGTCAACCATTTTATAGGTGAGTACCTTGACTGTGGAGTGAATCTTATCTAAATCTGTTAAGGATAAGATAGGAAGAATTTCTATAAGGGTTTGATTATTAGAAGGCGTAATACTTCGTGTACTGGCGGTCTTTAAAATAATATGGGCCTCATCCACAAAATCAACGAATTTAACTTTACATTTACCGCTTAGCGAAATAGCTAGGCGGTTTTTTAAATGCTTGAGGATGAGTTCATCCAAGTCCGCTTCTAAGTATATTTTAACGAGTGGGAAACTATTTTCAAGTGGGAAAATAGAGGCGCAAATGAAAAAGGCTTGATACTCATACACTAAGGACTCTGTGAGCGGGTGAACGATATCATCTTTTAGATGCGCGAAGAAATTAGTAAAGCGTTTGAAATAGGCTGGAAAATTATGGCGAATGGTACTGGGTTTGACGGTTGGAAACGTCGTAAGGCCGAAATTTTCAATGGGATAGAGTAAATTTCTAATATAGAACTTATGATTCGTTTTATGAATAAATTCGACCTCATCGGGCGCAAGATTGTGGTTGAATGCTTTTTCAAATGAAGCCACAAAGCGATTACTAAGGTCTGTAATGAGTGGAAGGGCTATATTCTTATAGTTTAAATCTAAGTCGATGCCTTCAAAATTTAATGAAGATAACGCCAAGACCATGAGGTTCCAATCTTCATCGCTACAGAAGGTAAGAATACGCGGTCTTGCTGGAAATGTTAGCGAGCGCATAGCTCGTTGTACCTCTTCACTAAATTCTAAGTTTTTATTATTTTTATGAGCCATATGGGTAATATAAATAAACGCAGCTAGCTTACTTAAGTGTTTCTCCTTGGAAATATCCAAGTATCGAGCCACTTGTTTGGCTAAACTATAGAAGACATCGGTATTTTCTTTGATAGGCAGATCTTCTATATTGAGTTTAATAATGCTCATCAAGCGATAAGCCATAATACGACGGCGGTACTCAGGGCCGTTTATTTTCAGTATTTTACCAAAAGAAATATGTAAGTCCATCTTATTAAGATAGACATTCATGTCTTGTATCTTTCTTCGCACACTGGAGCGGCTGATGAAGTTGGTATCCACGAATTTGGTGGTATCAGTGGACTCGTTGAAAATTGTAGCCATATATATTTTATACGCTAAATCATTGGTTAGGGCATACCTAATAAATTTCTGTAAATTGGTCGCATCTCTGGTGAGTGTGATTCCGTTTCGTTTAGAAATACTTAAGACGACTTCCCCTTTTGGGTATACTTCTTGGAAGTCCTCTTGCAGTTCTTTCATTATTTTCTTAATCGTTTCGATATTGGAATGGCCTATTTCTTTATGTATTTCCTTGGTAGTAAGTGGAACTTTAGATTCATCCAATAAGAATACGATGTCTAGTTTCGTTTGTGTATAATCATGAAATCCTAAGTACATTAAAAACATCCCCTTTTGCTATATTATAGCGTATATACGCGCTTAACACGAGTACTCAATTGTGTACTTAGGGCACAGCCTTCGTCGTTTTGTGTTTTCGCAAAGACATTTGAGGAAAGATTTTCGCCAAATATCTCGACGTGATCGTAAACTTGAGCTTCTATATTGGTTAAATCAACATAGGATTGATCCATGGCACTATCTAAGATGGTGCATAAACTGCCGTTGATATAAACGGGCATTGACTGTGTGATGATACCATCGCCATAACCAATATTTAATATACCTATTTTCTTATCGGTAGGATAGGTGTTTTGGTTATAGCCAAAGGGTGTATCATGTTTTAGTTCGAAAATATGAGTGAGTGTGGCTTGCCATGTTGCGACATCTTTGTGCCGTTTTGATGCTTCAATATTGGGGTTATCCATATATAACGCCCGACCAATACGAACCGCATCATAGTGGGCTGCTTGAAACCATTCGTAAGCGCCGCTATCGCATAGGTGGATAAAGCCAGGATCAATGCCTTGGTTTCTTAAAATATCTAAACATTCTAAAAAATATTGGTTTTGAGCGTGGGTTAGATCGTTATTGGAAAGGCCATCGATAAAATGCGAGTAGGTGCTAAGGGGCTTTATATTAGAGATCTCTTTAAGGGCCTCTTTATTAAAGCCAAGTCGGTGCAATCCGCTATCAATTTTTAAGTGATAGTCTAAGTTGTGTTTTATTGCCATTTTTAATGAGGATTCATTATAGATGGTTACTTCAATATTATGGGCCTTGGCCTTTGGATAAGCCTCTGGAGTAAGACCGCCAAGGATCATAATGGGAAGGGTGATATTATGTTCCCTTAATAGAAGGGCTTCACTTAAATGGGCCACAGCGATCCGTTTAATCCGTGTGTCTTGTGCTAAAATTTGAGCTATGGCAACTAAGCCATGTCCGTACGCATTGGCCTTAAGAACTGGTATAATTGTTGCTTCATTGAGGTTACTGAAGATGCGATTGATATTTTCTTGTAACGTTTTTATGTTAATAGTAAAGGTTGAATTTTCATACATAGGTTTATTCTCTTTCTAATATTAGTGCTATAATATATATAAATTGTATATAAGGAGTTGTAAAATGACAAGAGAAACTGTAATTGAAACTAGATTTGCGTCGTTTAAGAATCACTTAGGGCGTATGGTTGCCCATAAGAGTGTTTATAGTGACGATAGTAAGCCATTTGGAAGTGAGATTCAAGGGGCCTTAGAAGAAATCTTGGCGATTGCTAGGGAATTGGGTTATGAGACTTATCTTGATCCAAAGGGTTATTATGGCTATGCTCAAATTGGTAGTGGCGCCATGCTTGGGGTATTATGTCATGTGGATGTGGTAAGTGCTGGCGATGAAAGCATGTGGGATTGTGATCCTTTTGTATTAAGTGAGCGCGATGGTAAGTTATACGGTCGGGGTACTTCGGATGATAAAGGACCAACCTTAATGGTCATGCATGCTTTGCGCTATCTATTGGATGAGGGGCATGTTTTGAATAAGCGTGTTCGTTTTATTTTTGGTAGTGATGAGGAGCGTTCTTGGCAATGCATGGAAGCGTATAAGAAGCGTGAAGAATTGCCATCCATGGCGTTTGCGCCCGATGCGGATTTTCCGCTGGTTCATGTTGAGAAAGGGTTATTGCAAATGTTGATCAATGCACCCTTGGAATCTGATCGGGTAATATTGGGGGGCGATAGTTTTAATGCGGTAGCCGCTCATGCTGAGACAGCACTGCGAGAAAATTTAATTGAAAGTTTGGATTTGCTGGATATTGAGTATGAGTTAAAAGGGAATACGGTTAGGGTGCTGGGTAAATCAGCGCATGCATCTACGCCGGATAAAGGTATTAATGCTATTTATTTATTAAGTAAGGCTTTGGTGCACGCGGGAAGTCAAACGGCGCTTGAAGAATTTATTACTAAGTTATATGAATTGGATGTTTTGGATGGATTTGAAGATGCGGTATCGGGTAAACTTACGTTTAATGTGGGGAAGGCTTATGTGGATCATTCCAATCAAATTGTGAGTGTTGATATTCGTTATCCGGTTAGTTTTACTTTGGATGAGGTTTCCGAGGTTATTGTGGATTTAGCGGCGCAATTTGGTTTACGGGCTGAAATATTAAGTTCCATTGATAGTCTCTATGTCTCAGAAGAGAGTATCTTAGTAAAGAGTTTGATGCGTAGTTATATTGAAGTTACTAAGGATAGTGAGGCTAAACCCCTGAAGATTGGTGGGGCTACGTATGCGCGTGCCTTTTCTAATACGGTAGCCTTTGGGGCTGGTTTTCCAGGTTCAATATCAACGGCTCATGAAGCCAATGAGTATATTGATATTATGGAGACTCAAAAAGCTATCTTAATTTACATGAATGCTTTTGAAAGGTTGGTATAAGGATGTTAAAGTTTGTGAAGTTTGAAGAAAGTCATATTCCATATTACTATACATGGCGCAATGACCCTGAAGTGGCGAAGTATGATCAGGTAGAGTTTTTGCGACCGCGTGCTTATAGTGAGATAGAAGCGTGGAGTATGCGTATGGTAGAGGGCTATACCTATCTTATTTTGGATCAAGATAAACCAATTGGGACGTGTGCGATTATGCATCCTGATATGCGCAATCGGCACGCTGAGTTATCCATTGTGATTGGCGATCGTGCTTATTGGAGCAAGGGGTTTGGTACCTTGATTATGAAACAGTTATTGCAATGGGGGTTTGAGGGGCTTAATTTAGAGCGCCTATACCTTCATGTATTTGCGTTTAATACACGAGCCATAGGCTTGTATGAGAAGATGGGATTCACAAAAGAGGGTACCCTTAGAAATATGGTTTACCGTGATGGTCAGTATCATGATGTTTATGCCTATGGTTTATTGCGGGAAGAGTGGATGCGTAGTCGTTAATGACTTGTGAAAAGAAGGTAATTGTATACATATTGCCTTCTTTTTTTGTAGATAAATTAGTATATTAAGTGCAACACCTAATAAAAAGACTCATAACGCCCTCGTGGTAAAATGTATTTGCAGATACAACCAGGAGGTAGCGTTATGAGCTATAAACATATTACCATAGAAGAACGTGCATGTATAAAGAAAATGAAGAGTGAAGGATCCTCTTTAAGAGAAATTGCAAAATACTTAGAGAGAAGTTAAGGGTATATTGCCTTACATCGTTTACGATGAGAGTGTTTATGATATCGAAATAACGATCACAGATAACTTAGAAGGTAATTTAGTCGCTACGGTTGTTCATGATGATATATACTTTGAAAACCATTACATCACTAATCCTAAGCTTGATATAACTAAATCAGCTAGATTGGTGAATGGAAAGCCTCTTTATACTAAAGTGGGTGAGGTAATTGAGTATACTATTACAGCCACAAATACCGGTGATATTACACTCTTAAGTGTATTAATTTCGGATGAACATGTGGGTCTTTATGGACATCGCTATATGATTATTCACCTAGATGAAAGTGTTACTTATGATGTTACTAATGGTGAAGCTACCTTATTGCCTGGTGAGAAACTAGTCATGGTTGCTAACTATACGATAACGCAAGAAGACTTGAATAATCGAAATGTACACAATGTCGCGAATGCGAAAGGCTATGAACCATCACCAGAAGATATAGGTGAACCTCGAAATGATACTCCAACGGTACCAGATAAACCTGCTGAGGCAGACGTACCAGGACGACCTGATGAGATTTTACCTCCTACTGGAGTTGGTATGACGAACCCTATGTTACCGTTTATGTTGATTGGACTGGGTCTATACTTAGTACTAAAACGTAAGAAAGAAGCATAGAATCGAAGTGTCATTGGTAAATGACGAAAGGGGCGAAAAGCCCCTTTTATTGATAATCGTAATTCCTTTTATGGTAAAATAAAATAAAAGGAGACAGGTATGAAACTTTATATTAAGCAAAGTGTATTTTCATTTGGTGAGCGCTTCTATATTAAGAATGACCAAGGTGAGGATGTTTATTATGTAGAAGGATCGTTCTTTAGAATTCCTAAGATGTTTAAAATGTATAATATGAAGAATGAAGTAGTTTCAGTAATTGAGAAGCAAATGTTTAGAATGTTGCCGCGTTATAATATTGAGACTAAGGATGAAGCGGTAGTTTTAAAGCGTGAGTTTACTTTTTTCAAGAATCGCTTTACTCTAGAAAATACCGATTGGGAGATAGTTGGTGACTTTTGGGCGCATGAGTATCAATTGGTTCAAGATAGAAAACCCATTATGAGTATTACTAAGCATTGGTTTACTTGGGGTGATAGTTATGAATTAACGGTTGTTGATGAACAGGATGCTGTCTTGAGTTTGAGTGTTGTCATTGCTATTGATGCAGCAGTTGCGTTGGATGGGGCAAATGCGAGTGCTTCAACTTAAAAATAAAAGAGCGCTTTTCTTTAAAGAAAAGGGCTCTTTTGTTTTATAACGTTATTAAATCTAAAACGGCTTTGGCGGCTGCTTTTAAACTATCCTCAGTTCTATTCACAACCCCTAAGTTTGTATATACTTCACCAACTTGTACGTGTGTATTTTCAAGTGCTTCCCAATAGGTATCTATTAGGGGGCGGCAAATGTCTTCTTGTTGAAGGGGACCAAAGGGGTTCGCAAAGAAGGAGTAGGTAAGGCCCAGTTCATGGGTTGTTCCTTTTGCCATTCTCTTCCCTTCAATGAAGATATCTTTGGCTTCATTGGCAGTATCATAAAGGGTTACGCCAATCTTATCATCGTAGTTATTAGCATAGATGAAATAGTCCACGACATGATCACTTGCTACTGTTTTATAGTCTGTGACTGGGATGATTACCCGTGCGTTGGTTGTTGACTCTGGGTTCATAAAGATGGAGCGATCCATGGCTTGATAGGGTAAGGCGCGATCTAAGTCATCGAGTCTCACAAAGGCTCCAATTTCCGTTCCTTGGGCCACGACCTTTCCATCCGCAAGTCTAAAGGCTCCCATATCATCGAAGATAACATCAATATGGTCGATAGTTTCTCCGCCTAGGTTGGTTATCTCTTCAATAATCTCAGATTTACCGGCGCCAGAATCTCCCATAAAGACAATCCCTTTTTTAGTGCCATTTTGTAGGTATACATTAACCATGGCTCCATGAATAGGTAGGTTTCCTTTGTGCATCATCGCAACATTATAGGCTGTCAGCATTATCTTTTTCATATAACCAAAGTATTCAATTTTCTTTTGGTAGGCAATCTTGGCTACCACGATATCATTTTCTTTGTCATTGAAGAAGACCATATCTTCGGTCCCATCTTTTACGCCAAAGGCAATGATGATATCGGGTTTTGTGCTGGCGATATCTTCGGTAGTAGCGGGTTCAAATAAGTTCGCTAATGAGATGCCTGAGAAGACGAAGTCTTTGTGGAAATACACAAAGGCCAGTAGCGTACCAATTTTTGCGGGATAACAATAGAAGTCGTTATTGTCGAGTTTGAAATCTTCAATTGGATTTGAAAATACTTCTTGGAAGTGTCCTTCGCGTTTATTGGTCTTGGGGTGAAGTAGTAGGGGTGAGTGTAGTAGTACACTATCAATAAACATACCCTTGGAGACGTTTTTATAGGTAGCTGGGATTAAGTTTTTCTTCTCGCGTAATGTGATTGCTGCATTGGTACCAGCTCTTAATTGGCGATAAATCTTATTGGTACGACCTTGGGCTTTTTCTTGAATATTTCGATAGAAAGCCAAAACGGTTCTATTGAAATCCATATCTTTATCAATAAAGTTAACCAATTCTGATTTTGACTTTTTACCAAGGTAGATGACGCTACAACGTTGGTAATTGCGCCAAAACTCATAAATATCTTCAATGAGATGTTGCACAAAGCTAATATCCTTAATTAGGGGATGTTTAATATCCTCTAAATTATAAACGTGTAGTTCGCGCGCTAGGTTGATGATTTCATGGGTAAGATTATCGCTTTTACAGATAGTTTTTAGTCTTCGTACAGTATAACTATTGCTGTTGTCAAGGAAGGCATCGATTAACAGCTCAAAAGATCGGCTGTTTAGGATGCTTACGTTTCTATTGGGAAACCCTTGGTTATAGTTAATCACGGCTGTATTACCGCTTAAATAAAGTGCTTGTGTCATGTTTGACCTCCTAACCTTATGGAAAAGTATACCACATTATGTAGTCTTTGTATTAGTCTTTTCTTGATTATTCGGTGAGAATACTGATTTGGGTAATGAAGTCTTCTTCGTTTTGTGTCATGATCTCATGTTTTAGGCTTAGTTCATAGAAGGGGCCGGTTAAAACGAGGTTATTTTCTTGGGCATATTTGATTATTTCATGATAGGACTCTTGTATTTTTTCGAAGGTTCCAGTATGTAAATAGGTTAGGTAAGAACCGCTTGGTTTAATGAGGTTGGTTTCTAAGGATTCTTTGAATAAGTGGACAATAAAGTGGTTGGTATAGTTTTTGATTATATTGTTTTTGATGGCATCAGGGGGGATGATTAAACCAACATAATTACTGAACTCAATATTATTTATTTTGGTGAAATTGGCATAGTCTTGTACGAAACTGGAAAGGGAGGTGTCTTTGACAAGGTCAGAGACAAAGAGGTCTTCCTCTTCCATATGAATAAGAAAGGGCGTATCCAGGGGGTTGTTTTGGAAGAAGTCCATAAGACTTAGAGTATAGTCCATGAAAATTTGCGCTTGGGTTAGTTTTCTGATTTCTTGTTCAATGGTGTGCTTTTGTGTCGCTATTATTTTGCGCAGTTCGTGTGGGCTTTTGTGATCTAGGTAGTTTTTGATTTCCTTTAGGGGCATGCCGAGGTTCTTTAAGAGTCTGATGACGTTGAAAACGTAGTATTGGTTGTATGAGTAATAGCGGTAGTGGTTGTCATCAATGATTTCGGGTTTGAATAGATCTATTTCGTCGTAATAAAAGAGGACGTGTTTGGGAACGGCGACGAGTTTCGCAAACGCTCCGGTTGTTAGTTTTTCTTGCATTTAGGGGCTTCTCCTTGACTATAATGTAACCTTATAGTTTATTATAACATGGACTTATAAAGAGAGGTAATACGATGCGACTTATATTTAAATATATTAAGCGTCATAAGTTTTTATTGTTTTTAAACTTATTGGCTGTATTTTCATTTGTGGCCGTGGAGTTGGGGATTCCAACCATCACAGGGGCTATGATTGATAAGGGAATTATGATGAATGATAGTGAGTTTTTGAGAACTCAAGGTATGATCTTGGGTGTTTTGGCTGTAATTGGGGGCTTGGGTAGTGTCTTAATGAGTTATACCTCTTCGCGTATTGCGAATAATATGACATTGGACTTGCGCGTTGATATGTTTAAGAAGACTCAGGAGTTATCTCATAAGGAGTATAATGAACTGGGTATTTCTTCGATGATTACGCGTGTTACAAATGATGCGTTTCAGTTGCAGTTGTTTGTGGTGATGTTATTGCGGTTGGGTATGATTGGTCCAATTATGATTGTTTCTAGTTTTTTCTTAATCTTTAAGTCTAATTTTACGTTGGCAATGGTTAACTTATTGGGTATTCCTTTTATAATTTTTACGGTATATGTAATTGGTAAGAAGTCTAATAGTTTGAGTACGCAGCAACAAGAGAACTTGGATTCTTTAAATAGGATTACGCGTGAGAATATAACGGGGTCGCGGGTGATTCGTGCCTTTAGGCAGGATGAGAATGAAACGGCTCGATTTGGGGCCATTAATAAGCGCTATGCGGATGTGTCTAAGAAGTTGTTTAGATTGATGACGCGTGTTGAACCGTTGTTTTTCTTTATTTTGCATATGGTGGTCTTGGTCGTATTTGTGGTGGCTTCGTCTATGATAAATGCAGGTGATTTGCAAGTGGGATCCTTGGTATCGTTTTTGGAGTATCAGTTCCATGGTTTATTTTCGCTTATGTTATTTTCGTATATGTTTGTGATGTATCCTCGGGCTAAGGTAAGTGCTGATCGTATTAGTGAGGTATTGGATAGTGTTCCTAGTATTCAAAATCCAGTAGATGGGGTATTGGTTGGTGATAATGAAGTGTCGGTTGAGTTTCGTAATGTTACTTTTAATTATCCGGATGGTGAGGCGAATGTTCTAACGGATATTAGTTTTAAAGTCCATAAGGGGGAGACTGTCGCATTTATTGGATCTACGGGTAGTGGTAAGAGTACGTTGATTAATCTTATGGTTCGTTTTTATGATGTGAGTCGTGGGGCGGTATTGGTTAATGGGGTTGATGTTAGGGAGTATGATTTGTATGCGTTGCGGGATCATTTTGGATTTATTCCGCAGAAGGCGAATCTCTTTAGTGGTACGATTGCGAGTAATATTCGTTATGGTAAAAAGGATGCTTTATATGAGGAGTTAGTGGCCAGTGCTGAGGTTTCGGCGGCGCGTGATTTTATTGAAGCGCGTCCGGATGCTTATGAGGCGTATTTAAGTGAAGGGGGCTCTAATTTATCTGGGGGTCAGAAGCAGCGGATGAGTATTGCACGTGCGTTGGTTCGTAAGCCGGATATTTATGTGTTTGATGATAGTTTTTCTGCCTTGGATTTTAAGACGGATGCTTTGATTCGTAAGAACTTGAAGTCAATGACTCAGGATTCAATTGTATTTGTGGTGGCGCAGCGTATTTCTTCGATTGCGGATGCGGATATGATTGTGGTTCTTAATGAAGGTGAGATTGTTGGTATGGGTAAGAATCGTGATTTAATGAAGTCGTGTGAAGTGTATCGGGAAATTGCCGCTTCGCAGTTGAGTGAAGAGGAGATGGCCGCTTATGCTTAAGAATTATAAGAGATTATGGGCTTTTTTGAAGCCGTATAAGAATAAGTTGTATCTTTCCATTGCTTTGTTGATTATTACCATTGTGATGATTGCTTTGGCGCCTTTGGTTGAGGGGTTTGTGACGACGCAGTTATTGGCGGATGTTACGGCCATGAATAAGGGTACGCAAGCGAGTTTGCAGTTTGGTGTTATTTATAATCTATTGGTTTGGTTGTTTGTGATTTATGTAGTGAATACGACGACGCGTTTGGCGCTTCAGTATTTGCTTTCGGATGCGATTCAGTCCGCTACCTATGATTTGCGTATGGCTGTTAAGGTGAAGATGACGCGTATTCCCATTCGTTATTTTGATTCTCATAGTACGGGTGATTTAATGAGTCGTATTTCTACGGATGTTGAAACGATTTCTAATGCGTTGCAACAATCGTTTGCGCCAATAATACAAGCTGTCTTGATGCTTATTATTTCTATTACGATGATGTTTGTATTGGATACTAAGATGGCGATAGTGGGTGTGAGTATTGTGCCGTTGTCTTTGATTGCCTCTAAGTTTGTGGTGGGTAAATCGCAGGTATTGTTTAATGAGGTTCAGGAGTCGTTGGCTGCTTTAAATGGTGTGGTTCAAGAGAAGTTTAGTGGTTTTAATGAGATTAAGTTGTATAACTATCAAAAGGAAGCGATTGAGGATTTGAATAAGGCGGCGTATGATCTTACTAACGTGGGCTTTAAGTCTAGCTTTATTTCGGGGCTTTTGGGTCCGGTTGTTTCGCTTTTGACTTATGGGGCTATTGCGATTGTGATCTTCATGGGTGCTAATAATGTAATGGCGGGAGTTTTAACCATTGGGGCGTTGCAGGCTTTTATTCGGTATATTTGGCAAGTGAATCAGCCGCTTTCGCAAATGACGCAGCTTACTTCTGTGCTTCAAGCTTCGTATGCGGCCATGGGTCGTGTGTTTGAGTTCTTGGATGAGGAAGAAGAGGCCTCTGATCGTGTTGGGGCTTCGGTAATTGGGGAGTATAAAGGGGCTGTTTCGTTTGAACATATTGACTTTGGTTATGATGAATCGATGGTCTTAAGGGATTTGAGTGTTGATATTGAACCGGGGCAAATGGTAGCTATTGTCGGGCCTACGGGGGCTGGTAAAACTACGATTATTAATTTGTTGATGCGTTTTTATGATGTAAATTCGGGTGCTATTAAGATTGATGGCGTTGATATTCGTGATATGTCACGGGATGATTTGCGTTCTAACTTTGGGATGGTTTTGCAGGATACGTGGTTATTTAGTGGTAGAATTCGTGATAATATTGCCTATGGTAAAAAGAATGCTACAATGGCTGAAATCATTGAAGTATCTAAGGAAGCCAATGTGCATCACTTTATTAGGACTTTGCCTGATGGGTATAATATGTATATTAATGAAGATGCCTCTAATATTTCTAATGGTGAGAAGCAGTTGCTTACCATTGCGCGGGCGCTATTGAGTGATCCTAAGATTCTTATTCTTGATGAAGCAACCAGTTCGGTGGATACGCGTTTGGATGCGATGATTCAGGAAGCGATGGCGAAGTTAATGAAGGGTCGTACGAGTTTTGTGATTGCGCATCGTTTGTCGACGATTAAAAATGCGGATGTTATTTTGGTGGTCAAGGATGGTAATATTATTGAGAAGGGGAATCATAGGGAGTTAATTGCTTTTGATGGTTTCTATGCTGATTTATATAACTCGCAGTTTGCGGATGTTTAGGTTTGTTAAGTTTGGTTAATAACTTTGACTTATTGGGCTTTGTTTGATATTATTCATATGAATTAAAGGGAGTAGAAACCTATATTAGGAACGATATTTCGTCAGCACGATTCTTAGTTGAATCCGGAATACGTATCAATTTCGAGACTTTATTCAATTTTTTAAATTGGATAAGGTCTTTTTTATTCCTTGTCCCAAACATAGGAGGAGACATATGGATCAAAAGTGGTATACAAAGGATTTAGATGAAATCCGTAGTCAGTTTAACCTTGTTGAAGGGTTAGATGAGGCTGGCGTTGTTAAAGCGCGCGCTGAGCATGGCGAGAATAAACTTGAAGAGGGTGAGGCGCGCAGTAAGTTATTGCGTTTCTTGGATCAATTCAAGGATGCTATGATCATTGTATTAATTGGGGCGGCTATAATTAGCTACTTCTTAGGGGATCAAATTGAAGCGGTCATTATTATTGCGATTGTTATTTTGAATGCTGTTATTGGTTTTGTTCAGGAAAACAAAGCTGAAGAGTCGCTTAAGGCGCTTCAGGAAATGTCCAGTCCGTTCTCTAAGGTAATTAGAGGTGGTAAGGAAGTTTCTATTCCTTCGGGTGAAGTTGTAGTGGGTGATTTATTAATTTTGGAAGCTGGGGATTTGGTTTCGGCGGATATTCGTTTAGTAAGTAGCAGTAGTTTGAAAATCCAGGAAGCATCGTTAACAGGGGAGTCTTTGCCTGTTGAGAAGTCTTCTAGTTATTTAGGTAGTGATACGGATGTACTTGGGGATCGTCGTAATATGGCGTACTCTTCGGGTATGGTTACGTATGGTCGTGGTATGGGTGTTGCGGTTGCTGTTGGGATGGGAACTGAAGTAGGTAAGATTGCTAAGATGCTTCAATCTACAGGAACTGAGCAAACGCCATTGCAACGTAAGTTAGATAGTCTGGGTAAGAAGTTGGGTTATTTTGCTATTATTGCCTGTGGAATTATCTTTGCTTTAGCGATTTTTAAAGATGGTGCTAATCCTATGGATGCATTTATGACAGCTGTGTCTTTGGCTGTTGCGGTTATTCCTGAGGGGTTACCTGCGGTATCAACTATCGTATTGGCGATGGGTGTGAGTCGTTTGGTTGAAAGAAATGCAATTATTCGTACTTTGCCTTCGGTTGAAACTTTAGGGAGTGCATCGGTAATTTGTTCGGATAAAACGGGTACGCTTACACAAAATAAGATGACTGTTGTTGAGTTTTGGAATGATGGTAATGAAGATAAGCGTGATGAGTTGGCGCTGTATTCTTTATTATGTAATGACTCTCGTTTTATTGATGGGGCATGGATTGGTGATCCAACGGAAACGGCTTTAAGTGAGTGGGCTCAAAATCTTGGTATGGATGCGATGGCTTTATTAGAGGAGCATGTTCGTATTAATGAAGTGCCTTTTGATTCGGGTCGTAAGCGTATGACTACGGTTAATACGATTAATGGTAAAATTAAGGCTATTACTAAGGGTGGTGTGGATGAGGTATTGTCCATTGCTACGCATATTAATTTAAATGGTACGGTTCGTGAATTAACGGATGCTGATAGAGAGATGATTTTGAATGCGAATGCTGATATGGCAAAACGTGCGTTGCGTGTTTTAGCAGTAGCTACGCGTGATTTGGAAGTTAATCCTGAAGATGGGGACGCTAGTGTTGAAGCAAACGTTACGTTTGTTGGTTTAGTGGGCATGATTGACCCTCCTCGTCCTGAAGTAATTGAAGCGGTAGCTACTTGTAAGGCAGCGGGAATTCGTACGGTTATGATTACGGGTGACCATGCTATTACTGCAGAGGCTATTGCGAAGGAAATTGGTTTGCTTGAAGATCATAAAGTTGTTACAGGGCATGACCTTGATTTAATGAGTGATGATGATTTATTTGAACAAGTCATGGATATTGGTGTTTATGCGCGTGTGTCTCCGGAAGATAAGATGCGTATTATTGATGCTTGGAAGCGCCATGGTCATATTGTTGCCATGACGGGTGATGGGGTTAATGATGCTCCGGCTCTTAAGAAGGCAGATATTGGTGCGGCCATGGGTATTGTAGGTACTGAGGTTGCTAAGGGTGCTTCGGATATGATTCTTACGGATGATAACTTTGCGACAGTCGTTGTGGCTGTGGGTGAGGGGCGTCGTATTAAGGATAATATTCTTAAGGCTGTGAGTTATTTGCTATCTTGTAATGTGGGTGAGTTGTTTACGTTATTGATTGCTGTATTATTTGGTTTGGGACAACCTTTGCTACCGATTCATATTTTATGGGTTAACTTAGTAACGGATTCGCTACCTGCGCTTGCGCTTGGTGTTGACCCTGCTGAAGATGATATTATGGATCGTAAGCCTGATTTATCTGAAGGTTTATTAAGTAAAGCTGGCTTATGGCGTATTGTTTATCAAGGAGCCATGATTGGTGGTCTTACCTTGTTTGCTTATATGTATGGTGCTGGATTTATTATCAATAAGAATGGTAGTGTTGAACTTGGACAAACAATGGGCTTTACAGTGTTGGCCTTGTCTCAGTTAGTGCATTCATATAATATTCATTCGCCTCACTTTAGTGTTTTCAAAACATTCTATAAGAATAAGTGGTTGGTATTGGGTACTTTGGCTAACGCAATTATGATGTTTGCGGTACTTGGTATTCCAGCTCTTCGTGATATCTTTAACCTTGTTCCATTGACTATGGTTCATTGGGAAATTATCTTGGTCTTAATATTCTTGCCATTGCCAATTGTTGAACTTATGAAAGTTCTGAAATTAAACGGTCAAGATTAATAGTTTTCTCTAAGTCCTATCTACACAAGATAGGGCTTTTTATATATAATTTGAGTATAGATGGGTTGTATGAACCAATAAGGTTTTTTATGTACGAGTATAAGTATGTTGATTTTAATCATACTATGGGTGTGGTGCAAGCTAAGATGGATGACTATCAGGGTATTATTCATGAAGAGGCAAAGAGGGGTTGGCGTCTGGTTCAAATTTTTGCGACTAAGTATTCTCTAAAAGGGATTCCTACTGAGTTCCAGTTAATATTTGAACGTAAAATCCAAGATTAGTGATTGGATTAGCGTTAGTAGATTTGTTGTTTCATGTGCATTTTTTTTGATTGTGCATATTTGATTTGCCATGGATCTTTTGTGGGTATAATAGTATTGAAGCCGTATCTTGTATAGATAGGGCTTTTTCTTTATAATAAGTAGCATAGGGAAGTGTGTGAATGTTAGTTAAAAAGAATGATGTATTAGAAGTTGAAATATTGGATTTAACGTATCAAGCCTATGGATTGGCTAAGGTCGATGGTTTTAGTGTTTTCATTGAGAATGCGATACCGGGTGAGTTAGTTGAAATTCGTATTGAGAAGGTATTGAAGCGCTATGCTTTTGGGAAGCTCTTGCGTGTTTTAAGAGCGTCTGAGCATCGTGTTGAAGTTAGAGATGTAATTGGTACGCGCATTGGAACAATGCCTCTGCAACACTTAGAATACGCGTATCAGCTTGCGTATAAGAAGAATCAAGTTGAACATTTTTTAAGTCTTAACTTAGAGAGTTATCCTGAAGTTAAGGATACATTGGGAATGCGTAATCCTTGGGAGTATCGCAATAAGGCACAAGTTCCAGTTCGTGAGATTAAGGGTCTTCTTGAAACGGGATTCTTTAAGCGCAATAGTCATGACCTAATACCCATTGAGAACTTTTATATTCAAGATAAGGGTATTGATGAGACCTTAATAATTGTGCGCGATGTTTTACGTAAGTATGGAATCGCTAGTTATGATGAGGAACAACATAAGGGTTTAATGAGGCATATTATAGTACGCAAGGGACACTATACCAATGAGTTAATGATTGTCTTAGTTACCTTATCTGATATCTTACCGTATCGTGAAGAGATAATAAGGGAGATATTGGATCAAGCGGCGAATGTTGTTAGTATTGTTTTAAATATTAATCCGGAGAAAACCAATGTTATTTTAGGTTCTAAGCAGTATATCTTATTTGGTGAGGATCTCTACTACGATGAGTTATTTGGACTGAATTTTGCGATCTCTTCGCGCTCTTTCTTCCAAATTAATACTCCACAAACTGAAGTCTTATATGCGAAAGCTTTGGAGTTTGCACATATTTCTAAGGAAGATATTGTGGTGGATGCATATTGTGGCATTGGAACGATATCGCTTATTGCCGCCCAAAAGGCTAAGCATGTTTATGGGGTAGAGATTGTTGAAGATGCAATTGCAATGGCTAATTATAATGCTAAGTTAAATAGTATTGAGAATGTAACGTTTGTGGCAGGGGCAGCAGAAGATATTATGCCAAGATGGATTGAAGAGGGTATTGAGATTGATGTACTAATCGTGGATCCCCCAAGAAAAGGTCTTGATATTCAGTTTATCAAGAGTGCTCTAACCACAAGTCCAAAACGTATTGTATATGTAAGTTGCAATCCTGATACACTCGCACGGGATCTAAAGGTGTTTACCCAGAGTGGCTATAGTATCGATGTGATTCAGCCTGTGGATATGTTTCCGCAAACTACGCACGTGGAGACGGTAGCGTTACTACAAAGAGAAATTATGTAGAAATCCTCAGATTCAAATTCTTTCACGACTATTTTGCCTTCGAAGAAGATGACGAAAATAACAGGCGGAAAGTGCTTAAAAGTATTTTAATGTTTCAGTGGTGGTTGACCTAGTTAGTGGAGACACAAGAAAATAAGGCAAAAGTGAGAATCAGCAAGGATAAAAAAACTTGCTGATTTTTGCATTTATACTTTCAGACTTATCAAAAGGACAAGTCAAGAATGGTGATTTTGATAATTCTAGAATGGCAAAAAAGAAAAGTCTAGACTTGTTAAAAGGACAACCTAACTATATAGAGATTAGTTAGATTGATAGAGTTATATTTATATTAGGGGGGAAAGGGGAAAGTACTTCTTTTAAAGTGGGATATAAGCTGAAACGGTAGTTTACCGTAACAGGTTTAAAATAAATATTGATATACTAGTAAATATAATTCTATTTGCTTATTTCTAAAAGACAAAATAAAAATGGTTTAAATAAACCATTGACAATTATTTTGCGTTATGGTATAGTTAAACCATAATCAAAAGGCTATTCCATTTAACTAAAATTAGGAGGGAATTGTATGGGAAATAAAAATGTTAATGAAGTAATAAACATTCTAAGAGAAAAAGCAAGTTCAGGAAATTATA
>CAYWUU010000007.1:0-24844 GCA_964461405.1 uncultured Erysipelothrix sp. | reverse complement strand
CATAATTCAGTTGTCTTAGTTGACTTTAAGAGTTATGCTACTGATATTGATACAATTAAGCAACGCTATATCGATCAAATCGAAAACTACAAAAAAGCCCTTAGTATTAACTACCAAGGACTTGAAATTAAAGCTTTTATTTATAGTTTCTATCACAATAGCTACATACCTATGTAGCATGAATATAGAATTTAATGCAAGAAATCATGTGGTTAATATTACCATCACCCGCAAAATCAGGACTTAAGAAATCACTATCGAAGTCAATCCATACCAACGGATTGGCTTCTTCTTTTAGGATAACATCTTTCTCTAATTGACCAACATAGGTTTGAAGTTCTAAGTTATCTTCAAAATACTGCGTATAGAATAGAGGTCTAATCTCTAAATCTTCACGCGTTATGCCCGTTTCTTCATATAACTCGCGGTATGCTGCCGCTATATTATCTTCACCGGGTTCCACTTTACCACCCACAAAGTTATAGAGACCTTTATAAGGATTTTTTTGACGATGACACATCAAGACATGAGAACCTTCTTTGTTTAAAACAATGATTAAATTAACACGCTTCATTTTAGTCGCTAAATAAGTCAAATAACACACTAACAGGTGTATTCAATTGAATGGCCTCAATAGCCTTAGATAACATATACGCCACTGAAATAGATTTAATCTTAGGTTCATCCAATGCTTCTTGAGATAAAGGAATCGTATTAGTAGTAAGAACTTCCTTTAACTTAGAATTAGCAATGCGTTCAACTGCAGGATTTGATAAAATACCATGCGTACAAGCTGCATAAACTTCCTTTGCGCCACGCTCATATAACATATCAATACCACCCATTAGCGAACCCGCCGTATCAACCATATCATCAATAACGATTGCGACTTTACCATCAACATCCCCAACTAAATTCATGGCTTCAGCAACATTAGGCGTGGTTCGACGCTTATCAATGATCGCAATGGTAGAGTTTGGAATTACATCTGACAACCTACGAGCACGCGTTGCACCCCCATGATCGGGTGAAACAATAACTACTTCATCCTTAAAGTTCTTATTTCTATAGTATTGACCGATCATGGCTACAGCTGTAAGATCATCAATTGGAATATTAAAGAACCCTTGAATTTGTGAAGCATGAAGGTCAATCGTAACCACACGATTTGCGCCTGCTGTTTGCAATAAGTCTGCCATTAGCTTCGCTGTAATAGGCTGACGCGCACGCGCTTTTCTATCTTGACGCGCATACCCAAAGTATGGCATAACAACCGTTACACTCTTAGCCGATGCCCGTTTAAAGGCATCCAGTGCAATTAATACTTCCATATAGCTTTCACTAACAGGATTACACGTTGATTGAATCAAGAAAACATCTTTACCACGCACAGTTTCCTCTGGTTCAACTAAAATTTCTCCATCCGCAAAATGCCTTACAGCGATTTTACCTCTTTCAATATTTAAAAACGAACAAATCTCATCCGCTAACTCTATATTAGTACTTAATGCAAAAATAATTGTGTTATCCATAGTTTAAATTTTTCCCTTTTCCTTTAAATAATTGATCCCATATTGTCTTTTCGCTTGTTGGCGACTACGAGCAATAGCCAAATCACCCGATTCAACATCTTCCACAATGGTAGAACCCGCTGCCAAGACCGTATCCGCTCCAATATTAAGAGGAGCAATCAAAGCCACATGACTACCGATGAAACTATTATTACCAATAGTTGTACGGTGTTTATCCTTACCATCGTAATTAACGGTTACAACGCCACATCCAATATTAACATATTCACCAATATCAGCATCACCCAGATAACTCAAGTGAGCCGAGGCCGTGTGATCTCCTACCGTTGTGTTTTTAAACTCAACGAAATTACCGACACGCACAAAATCTCCCACTTTTGAGGTATTGCGAATATGAGCAAATGGACCTACGGTTGTATGACTTCCAATGCTTGAATTTGTAATCTTAGAACTATCAATCTTACTAGTATCACCAATATTAGCATCCTCAATCCATGAATTAGGTAGAATGGTAACACCCTTACCGATCACTGTCTTCCCATAAATATGTACATTTGGATAAATGATGGTATCTTCACCAATCTTCACATCAGGACCAATATAGGTTGAATCTGAATCTAGAATAGACACCCCTTCTGCCAAGTGATAATAATTAATCTCATTGCGCATATACTGATTCGCTTCAGCTAACTGAACACGATCGTTAACACCACGCAACTGCCAATCATTATCAAGCTTATAGGCTTGAATCTTATGTCCGTACTCTCTCATAATGGCAACTAAGTCCGAGATATTTAACTCTTCCTCTGAATCATTCTCAATCTCAGGTAAGTACTTAAATAGTAATTCATTATCAAAGACATAGACCCCTAGGTTTATTTCTCTACTTGTGGATTCCAATGCCGTAGCACTTGAAGCTTGAACCACCTTTTCAACCAGACCTTGGTTATCTCTGATAATACGACTATAGTGACCCGGTTCACTTACATTTGAACTCACGATCGTTAAGTCATGTCCATCATGGGCATCCATAATCTTTTGCAACGTGATATTACTCAATAAAGCCAAATCCCCTGATAAGACCAAGGTTGACCCTTTCTTTCCAGCCAATTGCTTAGCTGAGGCTACCGCATTACTAGTACCAATTTGAGCATCCTGAGTTGCATACTGCACACGATCACCCAAGTAAGCTTTGATTTCATCCTCTTGATGCCCCGTCACTACCACCGTTTGTGTGATATCAACCGCCTCAAGATGATCCACAACATGACCAATAATCGGTTTGTTGAGTATCTTCAGCATTACCTTGTTTTGATTAGAGCGCATACGTGTCCCTTTACCTGCTGCTAATACTATCGCATATTTCATTGTACCGCCTCCTTAATAATTCTATCATATTTTATCGGGATTAATGATTCCATATTTCACAAATGGGTACTTAAAAGCAAGTTTTTCGTAGAGTTTCATGACTTTATCTCTATTTTCACTCACTCCAAAAATACAGGAACCGCTTCCAGTCATTCCAACCCCTTCAAGTCCCACCGATTCCAAATGCATTACAACCGCTTCAAAGGGTTCAAAATTCTTACTCACTTCCTTCTCAAAGGAATTATAGCGATTCATAATGATTCCATTAAAGTCACCTTTTTCACATGCTTCAATCATCTTATCTATATGACCTGCATTTACAAGATCATCACCCTTAAACTTGCGCATAAATCGTTTAGTACTAATACCAAATCGTGGTTTAACCAATAGATAATATAAGGGCGTATTTAAAGCAATAGGCGTAATTACCTCACCTATCCCCTCTACTAAAGAAGGGGTATTCTCAATACAGTAAGGAGTATCTTCGTCAATTAACTTCGCTATATCCATTTTCTCATCCAAAGTCATCGAAAGATCATATAAGTCATCGATCATATTAATAATAGTGGCTGCATTGGCAGAACCACCCCCTAATCCTGACTGCGGAGGTATATTTTTAATAATTTTAACTTTAAAATTATCTGAAATATTATAACGCTGCTTCATAATTTCCAACGCCAAATAAACCGTATTTCGCTTATCATTGGGAAGAAAACTCTTATTAGTACTGATAGCCATTGTCTCAGATTTTTCTAAGTAAATCATATCAAAAAGATCTATAGGCACAATAACATTCTTAAACTTAAGCGTATTACCCTCTCGATACGCAAATAAGCTCAGCGTAACTTTAGCATACGACTTTCTACGCATATAAAGCCCCATATAGCTTAAGATACGCATTGAAATCAAGCGCATCAGCTCTTACATTTTCCGATATACCAAGAGATTTTAAAACGGCATTATAATCAACCTCTAATTCCAGAGTCTTTAAGTTATTAACTAATGTTTTTCGTCTAAACTGAAAACAAGCCTTCACAAAGTCAAAGAATAACGTCTCATCATAGGGCATACTATGCCCCGTAGGGATCAACTGAATCACAATTGACTCAACCTTAGGTCTGGGATGAAAAGATTCCTTGGACACTCTCATCACAATCTTAGTATTGAAATAATACTGAACTTGAATACTTAACGCATTATAATCCTTAGTACCCACTTTAGCAGCCAATCTATCGCCAATCTCTTTTTGAACCATAAGCGTCATCTTACCTACATCCAATTCCATTAACTTAAATAACAATGGAGTAGTAATGTAATAAGGAAGATTCGCACAGACATCAACCTTAATACCCTGAAGTGCACTCAAATCAGCCTTAAGAAAGTCCCCTTCAATGACCTTTACATTCTCACATCCATCTAAACTTTCCTTTAATATCTCAACCATATGCGTATCAATTTCATAGGCATAGACTAAATCGTAGTGAGAAGCGAGTTGTTGAGTTAAAGCACCCAATCCTGGACCCACTTCAATCACCACCGACCCACTACCGCTATGACGCGCAATGGTTTCCACTACAGAAGGATCAATGATGAAATTTTGACCAAACTTTTTCTTGGCATACCGCTCATACTTTTCCAAGTACTTCATCGTAACTTTCTTATTAGAGATTACTTCCATCTATATCACCCTTCAATATCCTCTCACATTCGATCTTATCAATACCCAACATATTCAGGTACTTAAACATACGTTTACTATTACAGATAGGGATGCTTAAAGCTGCCGATATTTTATCGCGCAATGCTTGCGATGCCTTACCTCCACTTAATCCCAACTCATAGAACTCGCCATGACTAATACTTACAATATTCACATCAAAGGTAACACTCTTACGTAAGGCTTCAATAATATCCTCACACGTCGCATGTTCCACGCCCACCTTCTTAGAGGACTTAGCTTGCTTAACACTTAAGCTAGCATGTTTTGTGGTCCCAACATAATCAATGATCTTAGTACGAATCATTTCACCTGGACTATCTGGATCGGTAAAAATCACCAACCCACGTGTGTCATTAATCCGCTTGCAAAGCTTCAAAAAATCCTTGGATACATGGGTACCATTACTAATAAGAATATCTGCCTTTACACATGACTCTATTTTAGTGGCATCACTTTTACCTTCAACCACAATAACTTCCTTTATACTTAACTTTTCCATAGATAAATTATATCAGTTTCACGTCACAAATAACACACCCACAAAAAAAGCAGGAAGCCATTTCTCCCTGCATAAAAGGTATCTTTTTAAACAGCACAACCACCACGACGCGGTTGTCCCACTTTAATAACGCGAATATCTACAGTTTTCTTCTTACCCATCTTAACGGTCTTATCTTTTTCAGATCCAACAAATAAATCTGTTTTCGAATTTTGAATCGCAGAACCTCTATCCGCAACAATCGCTTTAAAAGGTACACCTGACTTAATACCATAACCACTAATTGTATGATTTGATATTTCAACTATAGAACACATTGGCAACGTCTTTGACGATGCGATTATATAATAACCAGCATACGTAATTCCAGGCGTCCACTTACCATTAGGTTGCCTCACTTCATTATTTCCTACGCCAATGCCACCAGCCGTGCCGCCGCGATCCCCATTTGGTTTACATCCGACACAGTCATAACCATAACGCGTTATGCGCTCCGATGTATAGTAGGATCCAGCTTGCGCCTTTTGCCCATTAGCATAAACAGTTGGAGTTGTTGGTACAACAACTTTCTCATCTTCTAGTTCTACGCGTGACAGCTCTACACCATCATGGTTATAAGATACCGCAAATTTACGGATTACCTGACCACGCTTTCCTTCTTTAACCTTAGCACTCATCCAGCTAACACCATTAGCCACATTATGCTTCCCATTTTGAACCACTGTACCTGGTTCCTCTAAATAACTCACTTCTTCAATAATATTTGTAATATACGGGTTCGTATCTATTTTACGTATTTGTTGGTCCAACGAAGGATATACTAGTGCTTCATTAGAATCAGCATCAACTGTACAACCACTGATAACAGAAGCAATGATCATTATAATAACGATCCTCATGTATTTTTTCATTCTATGTCCCCTTTCAAAAAGAACGTTGAAACAATACCATAACGCAATATTATGGTCAAATATAAGCACTTTACTTAGGTAAAGCATTCGAAAAAAGACAAGAAAAGCCACTGTTTAGTGGCTTTTATGAACATATCCTAATTATGTGACATTATGTGATTAGGCAAAAATCTCTTGAATTCGTTGATTCCCAAGCACCTTATCCCCTATCAATAACCACGGAATAAAGGTCACAACTACCTCAGAAACAAAGACTTCCACTGCCATAATCCAAAACGGAAGATCCAATACATAATACAACATTAAACCAATCAAAACACCATTCACAAGCGCCGGCATTAGATATTTCAATCCCTTATTACCTACACGAATCATCAATTCCATGGCTAGAATACTCGCCAAAGTACCTACCATTACATCAATCATTCCATTAGAACTAAAGAAATTTGCGATCAGCGTACCAACCGTAATACCAACACGATTCTTCTTATTTACCAATACTAAAATGATTAAAAACTCCGAAACTCTAAATTGAATCGGTCCATAAGAAACGCCTTGCAATATAAATGTAATAGCAATATACAAGGAAGCCAACACCCCTTGCAACGCCAAATCCTTTGTTTTCGTATCCATAACTCCACCTCATCATAACAGGCTTTATTATAGCACAAAATACAGATAGGTTAATCAAATAAAGACGCCAGTGTTTCAACCATGACACCCGTAGCACCCTTGGGCGTTAGATAAGATCCACTCTTTGTATCACTGGTACCAGCAATATCTAAATGAATCCAAGCAACATCCTCATTCACAAACTCTTGCAAGAATGCAGCCGCCACATTAGCACCCCCACCCTTAGGAGCCGCAGAATTAACTAAATCTGCCACAATACTTTTCTTCAATACTTCATTAAACACGCTATGAAGCGGCATACGCCATACCAGTTCTCCACTTATGCCCACCGCTTTATTGAATGCCTCATAAAATTCTTCGTTATTGGCCCAAACAGCGCTATGATCACTACCCAATCCCACTACAGCTGCCCCCGTAAGCGTAGCCACATCAATAATACGCTTAACACCCAACTCATTTTGCACATACGTAATCGCATCAGCTAATATCAAACGCCCCTCAGCATCCGTATTCGTTATCTCAACTGTTTTACCACCCAACATAACTAAAACATCGTCAGCTTTATAAGCACTGCCATTTATCATATTCTCAGTAGCCGGCACAACGCAATATACGTTGGCCACTTTATTAGATTTAACGATGATTTCAAAGGCCGATAAGACAGAAGCCGCCCCATGCATATCAGATTTCATATTAGCCATGGAAGCAGAAGACTTCAAATTATAGCCGCCTGTATCAAAGGTAACACCCTTCCCAACTAAAGCCGTATAGTCTGCATCCCCAGCCCCATTATATTTAAGCACAATCAAACGCGCTTCAATATCACTGCCCTTATTAACGCCCAAGATACCACCAGCACCTATAGTTTTTAAGCGTTCGTTATCCAATACCTGTATTGATACCTTATCATTATCAGACAAACTAATCGCATACGCTTCTAGATCAAGCGGCGTTAATAAATTAGAGGGTGTATTGGCCAATGTGCGCGCCTTATTAATAGCCCCAGCTACTAAAGTAGCTTGTTCAATGGCCTCTAATACATCCTCCTTAGAAATCAACTCAAAAGACTTATCCGATTTCTTTTTATAGTCATAACTTGATAGATAATGAGCCTTAGTAAAAGCATACGCCACATCGCTAAAACTAATATCACTCTTAACAACACGCTTTAAATCAACGACCGCATGCTTCTCATCTATAGAAGCTAATGCCTTACCAAAGCTTTCAACTAAAGATTGTGGTGTTGCTTCATCAGCATACCCCATACCCACAAAGTAAAGATACTCAAAACCAATCTTCCCCATTGTATTAATCTTAGTTACCGCTCCAGAGTCCTTATTAATTTGACCTCCAAAGTCATAACCTAATATACCAGAAACACGCGTACATGCATTCTTTTCCTTATATATAGGATGAATCACCGCATAGGATGAATCCTTAATGTGATCTAAACCCGATTGTGTAATCATAATATACCTTCTTTCTTATAGTAATATGGTATCACATTAATCTAAATAAATATGGAATATGCTATAATATAAACACAAAAGACGGAGGGCAATATGACCATAACAATTAAAGAAGCCATGAAGAAGATTAACTTCCTTCAACAGCAACTATCAGGTTTATTAAACGACGAGCAACTAAATAACTATACGATGTACATAGACGTCAAAGACAAAGAAGAAACAGACTACGACTTTGATGCAATCACTAGAGAAATGGACGACCTTCAAAACCAAATCCTTCTAATAAGACGCGCCGTAAACAAAGCTAACCAAGAGACACTGGTTGGAATCCAAGACTACACAATCTCAGATTCACTAGTAAAGATTGGTTTACTAAACGAGAAAGCTAATAGATTACGTGATCTTAGTACCTATAAGCAAAAAGAGCGTTCAACCACCTATAATGGAGTTATTGAAACAACAGAACGCCTATATGATGTAAAAATAGCTCACCAACAGTATATGGACACAGTAGAAGAGATTCACAGTCTACAAACAGCCATAGACAAAGCAAACATCCTTACAGAAATAAACATATAAGAACTATCCATAGGTATCACAAACACATAAAGGAAACTTTAATGTTAAAGATTGGTTAATGTCATTGCTTATCATTTATTGGTTATAGTTATTGAAAGTTAGCGACATATTAATGAAAAAATTTAATGATACCTAAAAAAACTAAGTTGCTAAGTAAGGTTTAGCAGCAACAAGAAGGGGATGTGCAAACATCCTCTTTCTTATATAAAACATATAATTACTTGACAATTTATCCAATAACCTACATAATCTTAATTAAATACAAAGAAAAGAAGAGTACCGTGATTTTAGATGCCAAAGAGAGTCTGATTAGGTGAAAGCAGACCATACTAAACCACAGGAAGATGGCCTTGGAGTAGTATACTTGAAATTATATTAGAGTATACCGGATGCAACCGTTAACAGCTTGAGTTATCTTTAATTAGATAAAAAATTGGGTGGTACCACGGTTATTTCGTCCCTTATCGGGGCTTTTTTTATTTTAAGGAGGCATAATAATGATTCAACTAAAAAACGTATCCAAAACATTTAAAACTACATCAAATACTGTCAAAGCAGTCCAAGATGTATCTCTTAATATAACCCAAGGGGATATATATGGAATCATTGGCTATAGTGGAGCCGGTAAAAGTACCCTAGTACGTCTAATGAACCTACTAGAGAAACCAGACACCGGCACTGTAACTATTGATACCATTGAGCTTACCAATCTTTCACCAAAAGAACTACGCAACGAAAGAAAACGCATTGGCATGATCTTTCAACAATTCAATCTGTTCGCCTCAAGAACCGTGTTTGACAATGTGGCCTTTGCTTTAGACAAAAAAGACAAACATAAAGTCATGGAACTTCTTGAACTCGTTGGCATTGAAGATAAGAAAGATGCCTACCCTTCACAATTAAGCGGCGGACAAAAACAACGCGTAGCCATCGCCCGTGCTTTAGCCAATAACCCCAAAGTACTTCTATGCGATGAAGCTACCAGTGCCCTAGACCCACAAACCACCCACTCTATTCTCTCACTACTAAAAGAACTTAACCAAAAGTTGGGCCTTACCATCGTCATAATTACCCATGAGATGGCGGTGATCAAAGAAGTGTGTGATCATGTGGCCGTTATGGAAAATGGTAGAGTCGTGGAAGAAGCCAGTGTGGTTGATATCTTCTCTAACCCTCAATCAAATATGACGAAGGAGTTTACATCGAGTTTAAAATCGGTGGATAAAATAAAAGCAACCCTTCTTGAAAACAAAGAAATATTAAACATAAATGAAGGCGAATACGTACTAAAACTAGAGTTCGTAGGGGCAGAGACCGGACACCCGCTCATTTCAGAAATCTCCAACAAGTTCAATATTCGTGCTAGTATCGTTTATGGTTCCGTTGACATTATTAAAAACACTCCCGTAGGATCGCTTATCATCATTTTAAAAGGCGATAAGGATACCCAACAAAAAGCTCTTGCCTATCTGGAGCAACATGCGAAAGTAGAGGTACTAATCCATGCTTAATATCGATAACTTCATTCTATACTGGGATGACTTCCTCATATCCTTAAACGAAACATTTCAAATGATGGTAGTAGCCGGAATTCTAACCCTTACAATTGGGGCTCTAATTGGCGTTACCATCGTCGTAACCCAAAAAGACGGTATCCTAGAAAACAAATACATAAACTTCATCTTCGAAGGATTCACCAACATTATCTGGGCCATTCCCTTCTTTATTCTATATATGATGCTCTATCCACTAGTAAGTATGGTACTGGGCAGTAAATCATTCTCAGTAATAGGTGCCATCTTCCCCTTAGTGATTGGAACCGTACCCTTTTTCGCAAGACAGGTAGTCAGCACACTATCTGAAGTAAACCCAGGACTAATTGAAGCAGCCCAATCTATGGGCCAATCAAACCTCCAAATAGTATTCAGAGTTTATCTAAAAGAAAGCATACCAGGATTAGCCAGAGGTTCTGCCATTACGCTCGTAACACTATTTGGACTAACCACAATCGCAGGTTCATTTGGAATCGGAGGTATCGGAATCTTTGTTAAAAGATACGGATACGACCAGAACATGTACGACATCCTCTATATCAGTGTATTTGTAATCGTAGTATTTGTATTCATCATTCAAGGCATCGGAAACTATATTGCCAAGAAAACAACCCACTAAAAAAGACCATTTTGAACTAAATCAGTTCGAAATGGTCTTTCTCTATACATCATCTATTTCTCAACTCCAACAACGCAGGAACCACATTCAACAATATTAAAACTCCAGTAAACACCCACAATGCACCTTCCATAAACACCACAACATCCAATAATGCCGAATAATCTTCAATCCGCACCCACTGGGCTACCATACTATATTGCAAGCACAAGAACACAGAAGTAAAGGATAAACCCAAAGCCATTGCTAACTTATTATCTTTTCCAACCTTGAACCTATAAAGATTCAAACCCGTTGCTACTACCGCAATAAAACCCGCAACTATCCACATAATATTACCTCCAATATCTCTAATATCATCCTATCATAATTAATCCCCCTAAATAGATTACAAGACAAGTTCACATCTTATTAACATAACTTACGGTTATTGATCATACTAAGAATAGCACTGAAACTCTACATCATTTATATTAAACTTACACATTTTTTACGTGCCTATGAAAAAAGAGAGGATTCATTGAATCTTCTCTTTATTTTTTAATTAATCTATCGTAGTTTTTGCGCAATTGTTTTTGGGTGTCTACTATACTCATTCCCTTTAACCTCGCAATATACTCCCCTACATAACTAACATAGGCACTCTCATTACGTTTACCTCGTTTAGGTACAGGAGCTAAGTATGGACTGTCAGTTTCACTTAGTATTTTATCAAATGGTAAGTTATGAACTAAATCTCTTATATTATCACCATTCTTAAATGTAATAATACCGCCTACTCCAACATAGTATCCTAAGTCCACAAATCTTTTGGCACTTTCAATATCTTCCGTAAAGCAGTGAACGATTCCTTTTCGATTTACAGTATGCTTACGCAAAACATCAAAAACATCATCGCTTGAGGATCGAATATGAATGATGATGGGTAAGTCGTACTTGTTCGCAATATTAATTTGTTGGACTAAACGCTCAATCTGAAGATCCTTATAGGAATCATCCCAGTAGTAGTCTAAGCCTATTTCACCCACAAACTTAACTTGTGGATGTTCTAAATACTTAAACATCGCTTCTTGTTCAATAATACTAACTTCTTTTGTGCTAGTTGGATGTACGCCAATGGCTAGATCGAACATATCATTACCTTCACATACCGATAATGCTCTTTCAACTTCCGCCATACTACCACAGATTACTACGATCTTATCCACATCATGTTTAATCGCATTCTCGATAACTTCATCAAATCTTTCAAATAATTCATCACTCACAATATGAGCGTGTGTATCTATCCAAGCCATAGTTACCTACTTTCCAAGGCAGAATCGCGCAAATATCTCACCTAAGATATCGACATCTGATTTTGGCATAATAACTGACGCTAATTCCATATACGATTCATTTAAATCAATCGTGACTAAGTCCAATTCAAACCCAAAGTTTAGCGCCTCTAAAGCCCTTTGCATCGCTAGATAACTAGCATTAACTGCCGCTATATGACGCTCATTAGATAACGTTGGTTTGCTTAATGCTTTGGTATGATATGCAAAGCGATCATTGATCTCATCAATTAGATTCTGCACATCGCCCTTAAGAGCACTAACCCCAATACCTTCATAATCATCATATAAATCCGTCTTATTATAAACAATAATACGTTCCTTATTTTTGGTTGCTTCCAATAACTCTCTATCTTCATCATCCAATTCATTAGCTGAATCAAAGACCACAATAACTAAATCCGCTTCATCTAAGGCCTTGCGGCTCTTTTCAATACCGATTTGCTCAATCTTATCCTCCGTATCACGAAGCCCTGCTGTATCAATCAAATGCAAGGCTACATTCTCAAGTTTAATCCAACCTTCAACAATATCACGCGTTGTACCTGCAATATCAGTAACAATCGCTTTATCTTCATTCAACAGTACATTAAGAATACTAGACTTACCCACATTGGGTTTACCAAGAATAACCGTCTTAACACCTTCTTTTAGGATACGACCACTCTTTGACTCATTTAGTATTACTTCTAAATCCTTCATAAACTCTTCAACACGAGGGATTACAGATTGCTTCGTCAACATTTCCACATCATCATACTCAGGATAATCAATATTTACTTCTATAGTAGCAATAATCTCCAGTAATCTATCTAAATACGGTGTGATCAAATTCTTAATATTACCTTGAACACCGCTAATCGCTAACTCACGCGCAAAATCATTCTCAGATTGAATAAGATCCATGACCGCATCAGCCTGTGATAAGTCTATTCTACCATTCAAAAAAGCACGCTGTGTAAACTCACCATTACGAGCCATTCGAGCACCCACACTTAAACATAATTCCAATACTTTCTTTGTGACTAAAACACCACCATGACAACTAATTTCAACTACATCTTCTTTCGTGTACGTCTTAGGTGCTTTAAAAACAGACACCAACACTTCATCAATAATATCAGAAGTAATGGGGTCTTTAATATGACCATACGAAACCGTATGGCTTTCAACTTTTTTAAGGTCACGTGTAAATAACATGTCCGCCATCTCGATAGCCTTATCTCCACTTAATCTAACAACGGAGATCGCACTCTCTTGCAAGGCAGTTATAATCGCGACTATTGTATCATTTAATTCCATGTATATATTATAGGTTAATACACCTAAACTATCAATTAAGATGAAAAAAAGAGGCCTAAGCCTCTTAGTCTAACTCAACTTCATACTGGTTACTATTTGTGTACAGACCCCAGTTATTTATGAAAGTCGCTTTACCATTGTCTATATCTTTGGGTACTGAAAGCTCATAATATGTCAATCCATTATCATCTTTAAACGTCCACGATTGCGAATTGATGCTTTCAAACATTATGGGATTACTTACAATTCTACCAAGATTTTTTCTATGCGAGAATACCGCATACTTATCATAGTCCTCATCCTCAGTATCTCTAAACTCTACAAACGTCAAAGCTGGATTTAGATTATTTACTTCACCCGTTTCTAGATCAAGGGTACCTTTTAAGGAAGTATCATCATTCCAGGATAACTCTCCCATAACTAGCTTCGCATCCTTAGACACCGTTTGAGTACCCACACCGATGGAGTAAACTATCGGATCATTTTCAAGAATGCCAGTAGCAGTCATTGATAAATGGTGGCTTATGCGCCTTCCATCTTTTTGATTTAATGAAAGATCATGGAAGGATACATATATGTTCTTAGGATATTCTACGTAGACATCCGTAACAAATTGCCCCATTTCAACTTTAGTAATTTTATAACTCAATCCTTCATCAATAGTAAACTCTTTATTAACTTCAACTACCTTAGTTTCAAGTTTCTTGCTGATGTCCAAAGGAACCACTAATTCCTTTCCATCAACCAAAATACTAACTTTAGTATTTTCATCCAAGTTTTCATGCCCTGAAGAGTAACTATACTTCAACCCTTTACCTAAATCATTGCCATCCCAAGCATAGATAAATGAACCATCTATTTTTACTTTTACGTCGGCATTTCCAGAGTAAATTACGGTCACCTGTCTTCCTTCCATAACTAGGTATTCCAACTTAACACCATTAAATTCCATATCCAATAACTGATACTGTTTTTTATCAATAGCATCTTCCATGGCATTATTTGTTATTTTAAGAATATCAGCTACATCTCTTAAGAAACTCTCTTGAGCAAAGGCATAAAAGCTAGGAGATAGATTTACTGCACTTGCGAATAATACAAATGCCATACCTAAAATAATTAGTGATCTCCTAACATAACTTAGGGTACTTTTCTTACGTGATAATCTATCAATTTGATTAAATATTGAAGCATCCACGGTTTTTTTATTAACATCATCTTGCCACTTTTTAAATTCATTATTCATCAACCAAGTCCTCCATTTCTATTCTCAGTAGCATCAAAGCCTTCTTTACTTTTGACTTTAAGGTACTCTCAGGTTCCTCTTTTATTAAAGATATATCCCTATAGGTATATTCCATAATATACTTAAGCACAACGAGTTCTTTTAAATCCGTAGGTAATTTATCAATATAATCATGCACAAAGTCAAAGTTCTCTTCAACAGGATTAATCATATAGGAATCATCATATGCAATAAACCTTTTATTACGTTTTAAAATATCTCTGCTTATATTTATCGTTACACGAACTAACCAAGTTTTCAGGTATTGCGGCTCTTTTATCTTTTTCTTGTTTTTATAGGCGCGGTAAACCGTTTCAGATACCACTTCATTAGCAAGATCTTCATCCCCCACGATTCCATAAGCCACTCGAAATAAATCATTGGCACTTTCGTATAAGCAAGTATTAAAATATGTATCGTTCATCAAGAGCTCCTTTCTACCCATTAGACGTTTGAGTTTGGAAAATAGTCGAAATTTCTTTAAATAATTATCTAAACTTAATTATAAATTTTTAACACACCTAAAATTGCATGAAATAATACTGGTGTGTATCTTGAATAAAAAACACTACCCTTTACCTTATTATACACGGTAATAAGACCGGTAAAATAAAAAGAGTTGATAATTAATCAGCTCTTTTGACTACTTCTATTCCACTTCCTGAGGCAAAGATAGCGATATCACATCGATTAATAAATAAGCCATGTTCAATCACACCTACCATTGACTTTAGTTCTATAGCTAAAGCGCTTGGGTTTTCAATAATACCAAGGTGCAAATCTATAATATAATTCCCAGAATCGGTAATATGCTTATTTCCATCTTTCATTCGATACGTTGGTTTATAACCTTTTTCTTCAAACCTATTGAATACTTGTTTAGAACCATACTGCACAACTTCAATGGGTAAAGGAAACTTACCTAAATGATTTACTTTCTTCGAATCATCCGCAATCCAGATTATTTTCTTGGAGATATTCGCAACTACCTTCTCAAATAAAAGAGCCGCACCTCCACCTTTAATACCATCTAGACTAGGATCAATTTCATCTGCACCATCGATTGTTAAGTCAACATGACTAACATCATCGACATCAACAATCTTAATTCCCAGTGCTTCCGCTTGTTGTTTAGAGGCCACAGAAGTCGGAATACCCACTATATCCAAGCCCTCTTCCTTAACACGACGCCCCAACTCTTCAATCATATAGTAGGCTGTAGACCCCGTTCCAAGACCTACGATCATACCGCTTTCTACATACTTAGCGGATTCAATACCTACTTGCTTCTTTAAATTCATAGCTTACCCTCATTTTTTAAAATCTCTAACATCTTACGTACTTCAGTTCTGGCATCATTTTGAATTTCAATAATTTCAGCACCATTACGGTAGGCTAACTCTCTTATTTCAACTGCAATAGCAGTATGGCGTGATGCCCCAACTACTAGCAGTACATCATCAGGTCCAAGTTGATTCACCAAATTCATAGCCTTTTGGTAATTCGGAGCAGGATCTCCATAAAGAACAGGTTTATTCCATAAATCATGAGCATAAGCCAACTCATCCGCATTAGGCAAAACACCATGAAGCGGTAAAGGTCTACTTCCTGCTCTATCGTGCAGACCATCAATATTCATGGTAATAACAGGCACACCATATTCAGCCAATGCCAAATGCGCATCATTAGGGGCTGCAAGTTGAACGACATTATATAATTGACGAATCGTCTTATTATATTCCTTAGGATTACTTGTTGCGAAACTACGATAGAGATTATCTCTAACTTCTGGCGTTTCCATAAAGGTAGGTATTCCAGAATCACGACTTATACCCGCTCCAGTAAAAGCAATAATCATTTCAAATCCTCCTTAATCAATTAAGCCCAATACTTCCAATATTCTATTTAAATCATCATCATCACTAAATGAGATGGTAACTTTCTTATCTTCAACTACAATTCTTGTTTGAAGTTTATCTTCAAATAACTTTTGAACATACGCATATTCTTTACGAACTTCCTTTGAAGGTTTCGCTGGTGGCACGCTATCAATTCTATTAATTAGATTTTCTGCTTCACGCACACTTAACTTTCGAGCATATATTTCATTAGCATAATAAATAATATCATTCTTATCTTTAAGAGTAATTAAAGGACGCACATGTCCCATTGTTAGTTTATTGGTGGCCACCATACTTTGAACTTCATCAGGCAAGCGCAAGAGCCTAAGAATATTTGTAATATGTGATCGCGACTTATTGACCCGACCTGCCACTTCTTCTTGTGTAAGACCTAAGTTCTTGATTAGCAAATTATAGCCTTGTGCTTCTTCAATTACATTCAAATCTTCTCGTTGGATATTCTCAACAATCGCAATTTCCATCATTTGTGCATCATCAAAATCCACAATAATAGCATCAATCTCTTTAAGTTTAGCCAACTTACAGGCACGCAAACGACGCTCCCCTGCTACCAACTCATACCCTTGGATACTTTCCCTAACAAGTACCGGAGTAAAGAGACCGTGTTGCTTAATTGATTCCGCCAACTCCGCTAATTTATCTTCATCAAAAAAACGACGCGGTTGAAAAGGGTTAGGACGAATTTCTGAAACTTTGAGTAGTGTTTTAACACTACTATACTCATCCGAAGCGCCGCGTTGAATATCTTCCAATACGCTGGATACATCTTCACCAAATATAGATGCTAATCCCTTACCTAATCGATTTTTATCTGACACTAATTTTCACCTCTGTTATTTTGGATTACTTCCTTAGCTAAAGCCGCATAAGCCTTCGCTCCCTCTGAGCGAATATCATATTCAAAGATTGTTTGCCCCCGTGAAGGTGCTTCTGATAACTTAACATTTCGGGGGATATTGTTTTTATAAACACGTTCTTTGAAATATCGACGCACTTCCTGTTGAACCTCAATACTCAATTTAGTTCTAACATCCAACATTGTGATAAGAACACCCTCAATTTTAAGACTCTTATTAAATAACTTCTGTACTAATCTAATGGTTGATAATAATTGTGTTAATCCCTCGAGTGCATAATACTCACTTTGAACTGGGATAATAACCGAATCAGCTGCTGTTAAGGCATTGGTATTGAGTAAACCTAATGAAGGGGGACAATCGATAATAATAAAATCATAATCATCCTTAACCACTTCAAGTTTATTCTTTAACAGTAACTCTCTTCCTGCTTTAAACTCAATCATTTCAAGGTCCGCTCCGGCTAAATCTATTGTAGCTGGAATCACATCCAAAGGAGGAGTCTTCAAACTAAGTTTAATATCATCTACACCATAGGAATCTAAAAGAAGATCGTAGGTACTTTTCTTAATTGAATCCTTAGTGGCCCCTATTCCCTGGCTGGCATTCCCTTGGGGATCTAAATCCACCAATAAAACCTTTTGACTCAAATAAGCCAAACCCGCTGCTAAATTAATACTTGTTGTTGTTTTTCCTACGCCACCCTTTTGGTTAGCGATCGCAATTACTTTACCCACCGATTCACTTCCTTCATCTATTTTGGAAAACGAATCGTCATTACAACCTCATCTTCCGTTTCTTCTATTTCTTGCTTTACTTTTATACCGGTTTTCTCAACCATCATCACTGCTTGTTTAATACTATTAATGCCAATCTTTATGTGTGCAGAGAAACCCTTTATAAGTGGCTTCATTGGTTTCTTTGGTTTTTGAACCAAAGTCTCTGTCTGCTTTACATTCAATTTATCTTTAATAATACGATCCAATACATCATCAATATCTTCTTTATCAACACTCAATAAAGCACGCGCATGGCGCTCTGTAATCTTGTTATGTGCTACACTCGATAAAACATTCTCAGGTAGATCCAGCAACCTAATTTTATTGGCTATAAAAGACTGTGACTTGCCCAGTTTTTGTGCCAATTGCTTCTGCGTCATCTTCTCTAGCTTTAGTATTTCCTTATAAGCATACGCTTCTTCAACAGGACTAAGGTCCTCCCGTTGAATGTTTTCAATTAAAGCCATATGAGCACTGGCCGAATCACTGGCATTACTAATGATACATGGTATTTCTAATTGACCAATCATCATGGTTGCCCGATAGCGACGCTCCCCGGCAATGATTTCATATTGATCCTGTTCCAAACTTCTTACCACAATGGGTTGAATCAGACCGTTTTCCTTAATGGATTGTGCTAACTCATATAAATTATCCGCATCGAAATGAGTTCGCGGTTGATACGGGTTAACCCGAATCTTTTCTATTGCAATATTACGAATTTCAGCCATTTTTCCTCCCTGATAGTGGTGTCTTCTTTATTTTACCATAGTTACGCGGATATTTAAGCGGAGTCTTGGATATTTTCGTAAATATATAATTAATACGCTCCCCAATACCCTCATGATACTCAAATATACTATCCTTAAGTTCAACACCTAAGGTCTTTAGAGCTCTAGTAGAGACCGCTAATTCTTCCTCTCCCTTTGCTCCCTTCATGGCCAAGAAACAGCCACCAACGCGCACAAAGGGCACACAAAGCTCCGCTAAAATATCCAAGTATGCTACGGCTCTAGCTGTAGCTACATCAAAGACCTCACGATATTCAATAATAGCCTCCTCAGCCCGCTTATTTACTACCACAACATTATCCAACTGACATGCCTCAACAACCCGACTCAAAAAATTAGTACGCTTGGTGGTGGGTTCAATACACGTTACCTTAAGATCAGGACGCACTATAGCCAGCACAAGACCAGGAAATCCCGCTCCACTACCCACATCACATACACTGCTGCCCACTTCTATAAAACGATGTACTAAAGCCGAATCATAAAAATGCTTCAAATAAATACCCGCATCATCGTCGATGGCCGTTAAGTTCAACACCTTATTAACTTCCTGTATTAATAACTTATACGTTTCCAACCTAAAAATTAACGTATCATCTACGTTAATTTCTAGTGCATTTAAAGCTTCATAAAACTCATTCTTATTCATTAAAATTCAAAATCCAATCCAATATCCTTGCGCGCCATTACAGCCACTTTAACAACATCCACAGAATGACTCAAATACTTATCACGCATCTTAAAGTCATGATTATCAACCATATTCTTAAAAGCTTCCACCTGATAATACAGACGCGGCATATCCTGTTCCACTATTTCTTTGGAAGTATCATGAGTCTTAATGCTAACGGACTCAAGACCATTGGTTCCCCCTGGAATCATAATATAGCCCCCTTCACCCTGAATCTGGGCAATATTATAAGAGAAACTATCCTTCGCTCCCACAAGCTCGGCTTTAAAACGCCCGTAGTCCATGAATAAGATCCCAGAAGTATCAATACCATTCTTATGAACATTTGCCTCATAGCGAACAGACTTAGGCATCCCAAACAAACCAACCACAAAATGAATATTATAAATATTAATGTCAGCTAAAGCCCCCCCTGAAAACTCAGGATTAAACACATTCGTTATATGACCCTCTAATAAAGCATTATAACGACTGGAATATTGCGAGAAGTTAGCTTGAACCAAACGCAACTTCCCTAAATCATCTAAGTAGTTTTGAATATATCTAAAGTGAGGCATATGGATGTTGCAGATGGCTTCAAAAAGAAATAACTCCTTCTCCTTAGCAAGATTAACCAACTCAATGGCTCTATCTAAGTTTCCCGCAAACGGTTTCTCCACAATAACATGCTTACCCGCAAGTAAAGCTTTCTTCGATTGCGGAAAATGAAGACTATTGGGTGAGGCAATATAAATTACATCCAACGCATCATCCCCTAACATCAAGTCCAAATCAGTATATACTTTCTCAAGACGATTGGCTTTCGCAAAAGCCTCTCCACTTTCTTGACCCCTAGAATATACAGCCGTAAACTCAACACCATCTACCAAGCGCGCTGCTCTAATAAAAGCAGTCACAATAGAACCCGTTCCAATTACGCCTATCTTCATAATCAAATCTCCTTTTCTAATGTTTGAAAATCATTTTTCTTCATCATCATCGCAAGAATCGATAAATCTGCGGGGTGAATACCCGAAACACGCGACGCTTGACCCATAGTTTGCGGACGCACTTTATTCAAATTCTGACGCCCCTCTATAGACAAATTCGCAATACTATCATAATCAATATCCTTTGGAAGTTTTATCGCATCCATTGAACGAAGCTTCTTAGCTTCCCGAATTGATTTTAGAATATACCCTTCATACTTAATTTCAACCTCAACCTCATGAATCAAAGACTCACGCAAATCAAGATCCATTAACGCCACAACATCCACTAAATCAATACCCGGTCGCTTAATCGCATCATACACGGTAATATCATGATTCGTAAATGGCGAATTACGATCCGCAAAGAAAGCACGCGTTTTTTCAGTATGCGGAACCTTAATAGACTTAACAGCCTCAATAAAATTCTCAATATCTTTAATATCTGTTTCTATTATCTCATAGGTTTCATCGCTTAGTAAACCCAAACTATGACCATAATGAGATAAACGACGATACGCATTATCATGACGCAGTAATAAACGATACTCAGCACGCGACGTTAACAAACGATACGGCTCTTTAGTCCCCTTAGTTACCAAATCATCCAACATAACCCCAATATACGCCTCATCACGACCCAAGACAAAAGGCTCCTCACCTTTATTCTTAAGAGAAGCATTAATACCAGCCATTAATCCCTGCGCTGCAGCCTCTTCATATCCTGAGGTACCATTAATTTGACCCGCAGTATATAAGTTTTCCACAACCATGGTTTCAAGCGTAGGATGCAACTGAACTGGATCAAGAGCATCATACTCAATCGCATATCCATACTTTTGAACCTCAACATCCTCCATACCAGGAATCGAACGCAAGATACGATCTTGAACATCTTCAGGAAGAGACGTAGATAACCCCTGTACATAGGTAGTATCCAAATGCGCAGACTCAGGTTCTAGAAACACCTGATGACGATTTTTATCTGAGAAGCGCACTAATTTATCTTCAATTGAAGGACAATAACGAGCTCCTACGCCTTCAACCAACCCAGAAAACATACTCGACTTATCAATGTTGGCGTGAATGATTTCATGCGTAACACTATTAGTATGAACTAAATAACAATCATATTGCGTTTCAATCACATCTTCAGGTTTCGTAAATCTAGAGAAAAAACGCGGTTTCTCATCCCCTGCCTGTAACTCAGCCGGTGTAAAATCAAGCGAACGCGTATAAACACGTGCTGGCGTACCTGTTTTAAGTCTCATTGTCTTAAGACCCTGAGCCCGCAAAGACTCCGATAAAGTATTCGTAGTAGGATCCCCTTCCGGTCCTTCATTCTTAACCCTATCAGACACCAAAATCTTAGAACTCATATACGTACCAGCGGTAATAATTACACTTTTACTGGCGATAAACTCATCATCATGCGTTCTAATTCCAAGACAAACCCCATCTTCAACCACAATTTCTTTAACCATTTTCTGAACAATCTCAAGGCCTGGTTCCGCTAAAACCAATTCTTTCATAGCTCTTGAATACTCAAGCTTATCCGATTGCACCCTTAAACTATGCACCCCTGGTCCCTTAGATGAGTTGAGCATACGAAACTGCAACGCCGTTTTATCTGCAACCTTTCCCATCACACCACCAAGTGCTTCTATTTCACGAACAACAACCCCTTTAGCCGGACCACCAATGGCCGGGTTACAAGGCATTGCGCCGATTCTTTCTATATTCATGGTGAACAAACCCGTCTTCTGGTTCATACGCGCCGCACTCACTGCAGCTTCTATACCAGCATGACCGCCACCAACCACAATGACATCAAACATACTCATCGCCTCCGACTAGCATTTTACCACATTTCAAGAGGTTTTTCTTTGTGTATGCAAAATTAATTGACATTATTTATCCACAATGATACTGTATTACTGTAAGTAGTACAGTTAGAAAGGAGAAACTATGATATCCATTAATATAAATACCAATATACCCATCTTTGAACAGATCGTACTAGAGATCGGAAAACTCATTGCCTTAGACATTCTAAAACCCAATGAAAAGCTACCACCCGTACGCACTTTAGCCAAAGACCTAGGGATCAACCCTAACACCGTAGCCAAAGCCTACTCAGAGTGCGAATCACAAGGACTTATCTACTCTATACCAGGAAAAGGGTCCTATATTACCACTCAAACTAATAGCCTTACCAATCTTGTTGAAGGGGCCTACGAGGAACTAAATGAATCCATAATCAAGCTAAAAAGCCTAGGCGAATCAGCCGAAGCCATCATGAACTATATAAAGGAGAATCACATATGATCACCGTTAATAATTTAAGCAAAAGCTATGGCACTAAGTTAGTACTCGATGACATTAACTTAGAAGTAGAAAAAGGCCATGTAGTGGGGTTGGTTGGACCTAACGGTTCTGGGAAATCCACACTCCTTAGACTAATATCAGGAGTACTAGAGCCCAACGCCGGATTAGTTCGCATCAACAGCGAAGATGTATACGATAACACCGAAATCAAAAGCGATGTATTTTTTCTAGGGGATGAGCCCTATTTCTTCAACCAATCAACAATCAACGATATGAAAGAATTCTATAAACTCTTTTATCCAAACTTTGATGAAACAACCTATCAAGAACTACTCGACGATTTCAAACTCGATCCCAGTGTTCGTATCAACTCCTTTTCAAAAGGTATGAAACGACAAGTCGTCCTAATCTTTGCTTTAGCAGCCAAAACTAAAATAATCTTACTAGACGAGGCCTTTGATGGACTGGATCCAAAAATGCGTTTTAAACTCAGACAATATATTTCCCAGGAAATATTCGATCGCGAGATTATCGTAATTATTTCATCCCATAACCTAAGAGAACTCGAAGACATCTGCGACACCATTGTGATGATACACAACAACAAACTTCAGTTCAGCCATACTACTGACGATGTCGTTTCAATTTACCACAAATACCAAATGGTTTTCAGCGAAGAATTTGATCCAAATATCTTCAAGTCACTAAATCCTTTAAATGTATCCGGTAAAGAGAGAATCTTTACTCTCATCTTAAAAGGAGACAAAGAAGAGTTAGACGCAAAGATCAAAGAACTCAATCCTTTAATTTTTGAACACAACCGTGTGAGCCTTGAGGAAATCTTCATCTATGAAGCAGAAAGGAGCGACCTATGAGACACCTATTAAAAGCACGCATCAACAAAAATTTGTTGCGTTATAACCTAAAACAAAACCGTTCTTTAATGATTGTATATTCAATCCTACTCTTTACGATTGCACCCTTAACCATTATTATTGGTGAATTTTCATATCCTAACTTCGGACAAGAATCAGCAATCCTAGGCCCCATATATATAATTATAGCCGTAACGGTTATTCTCTTATTTATTACACCCTTTGTCATCTTTAATTACATTACCACAAAGCGATCTGTAGATGTATATCATAGTTTACCTATTAAACGCTCCGATTTATTTCTAACGCTATCGTGCACCAGTTTACTAATTGTACTCATTCCATTCTTACTAAACTACGCGCTAATTTATGGCCTTGCTTTAACCATGGTAACGGGATTTAACACAGATTTTTATTTAACCGCAGTCATAAACTTAATCTATATTATTCCCACGTTTATGGCGATATACACAATCCCCATCCTCGTAATAGCAAATACGGGTACACTTATTGATGGACTCATTCACACTGGAATATTGACAGCCTTCCCCTTTGCGTTATACGGAACGTTGACATTTTTCGTTTCAAGCTTTGGGTTCTCATTAGAATCCGTAGACTCACGCGTCCTTAACTTTCTATCACCCCTATATTCACTGCCTTATATTTTTGCGAAACAAGAACCAGGGTACTTAAATAGAAACTTTGTTACAGCGTATTGGGTTATCTTATTCTTAATAGCAACATGCTTAAGTTTACATATCTTTGTAACTAGAAAATCAGAAAAATCAGAAGAACCCTTTGTGAATGAATGGTACTTCCCATTGGT
>CAYWUU010000006.1:0-24895 GCA_964461405.1 uncultured Erysipelothrix sp. | reverse complement strand
TTTTTGTGCAAATCATGTTGACTTCTCGTGTGGGTGTTGTATAATAAGTACGCTTATGACATAAAGGGTTTCCTTTAAACGGGAAGCCCTAATAATGTCAGGGTCATGGCACACATGGAACTGTGTGCATATTAAATGGAAGGAGAAGTTTATGCCAACAATTAATCAATTGGTACGTAACGGAAGAGAAAGCAAGGTTTATAAATCAAAGTCACCTGCTTTAGGTCGTACTTATAACACGATTAAAAGAGAATATACAAATGTTAATAGTCCTCAAAAACGTGGAGTTTGTACACGTGTTGGGACAATGACACCTAAAAAACCTAACTCGGCTATGCGTAAATATGCGCGTGTTCGCTTGAGTAATGGAATGGAAGTTACTGCTTATATTCCAGGTATTGGTCATAACTTGCAAGAGCACAGTGTTGTTTTAATTCGTGGAGGTCGTGTTAAGGACTTACCAGGGGTTCGTTACCACATCGTTCGTGGGACACTGGATGCAGCAGGTGTGACTAACCGTCGTCAGGGCCGTTCATTATACGGAACGAAGAAACCTCGCGACTAAGACGCAGTATTACGAAAGGAGACCTATTAAATGGCAAGAAAAGGTAGAGCGCCAAAACGTGATGTTGTATCGGATCCAATTTATAATTCTAAATTGGTTACTCGTTTAATCAACAAGATCATGTTAGATGGTAAAAAAGGTAGAGCGCAATCAATTTTGTATAATGCGTTTGAATTAATTGAAGAAAGAACAGGTCGCCAACCTATGGAAGTGTTTGAGCAAGCTTTGGAGAATATATTACCTCAGTTAGAGCTTAAGGCACGTCGTGTTGGTGGATCGAATTTACAAATTCCAGTTGAAGTTTCAGAGGAGCGTCGTTTGACACTTGGACTTCGTTGGATTGTACAGTACTCTCGCACTCGTGGTGAGAAGACTATGGAAGAAAGACTTGCGAGTGAAATTATTGATGCTTCTAACGGAACAGGTGCTTCTGTTAAGAAACGCGACGATATTCATAAAATGGCTGAAGCGAACCGTGCGTTTGCTCACTATCGCTGGTAAGATTAACGTACGAAAGGAGTGGTTTAATTTATGTCACGTCAATTTCCATTAGATAAGATGCGTAACTTAGGTATTATGGCGCATATTGACGCAGGAAAGACAACTACGACAGAACGTATCCTTTATTATACGGGTCGTACGCATAAGATTGGGGAAACTCATGATGGTGCTGCAACGATGGACTGGATGGCTCAGGAGCAAGAACGTGGTATTACTATTACGTCTGCTGCTACAACAGCTACATGGAATGGTCACCGTATTAATATTATCGATACTCCTGGTCACGTTGACTTTACTGTAGAGGTAGAGCGTTCATTACGTGTACTTGACGGTGCGGTTACAGTTCTTGATGCTAAATCAGGAGTTGAGCCTCAAACAGAAACTGTTTGGCGTCAAGCAACTAAGTATAACGTTCCTAGAGTTGTGTTTGTGAATAAGATGGATGCTACAGGAGCAGACTTCTATATGTCCATCAATACTATTAAAGATCGTTTAGGAGCTAAGACAGCTGCTATTCAATTGCCAATTGGTGTTGAGGATTCATTCACTGGTTTAATTGATATCGTTGAGCGTAAAGCTCATATCTTTGCTGAGGTAACTCAGAAGAGTGATGATATTGTTGAAATTCCTGAAGAATTTCTTGATGATGTTGAGGCAGCTCGCCAAGAGTTGTTTGAAGTAATTGCAGACTTTGATGAGGACTTCATGATGAAGGTCCTAGATGGTGAAGAACCAACTGTTGAAGAAATCAAGTCTACAATTCGTAAAGCGGTATTAACAGGGGATTTCTTCCCAGTAATGTGTGGTGCTGCTTATAGAAATAAGGGAGTAATCGCAATGCTTGATGCCGTTATCGATTACTTACCTTCTCCACTTGATATTCCAAGTGTTACTGGTACGTTATTGGATGAAGAAACACCTGCTACGCGTGAAGCGAGTGATGATGCACCCCTTAGTGCATTAGCATTTAAGGTTATGACAGACCCATTTGTTGGTCGTTTAACTTACTTCCGTGTTTATTCAGGGGTTGCTCAATCTGGATCAGGGGTTTATAACCCTATTAAACGTAAGCGCGAGCGCTTTGGTCGTTTATTACAGATGCATGCTAACCACCGTGAAGATGTTGAAGCTGTGTATTCAGGTGAAATTGCTGCGGCTGTTGGTTTGAAAGAAACTTCAACAGGTGAAACACTTTGTGATGAGAAGAATCCAATTATTCTTGAATCTATGAAGTTCCCTGAACCGGTTATTAACGTTGCGGTTGAACCTAAATCAAAAGGTGACCAAGATAAGATGGGATTGGCTTTAGCTAAATTAGCGGAAGAAGATCCAACCTTTAGGACATATACTGATGAGGAAACGGGTCAAACAATTATTGCGGGAATGGGTGAGTTACACTTAGACATTCTTGTTGATCGTATGAAGCGTGAGTTCAAGGTAGAGGCTAATATTGGGGCACCTCAAGTTGCTTACCGTGAAACAATTCGTAAAGAAGCGGAAACTGAAGGTAAGTTCGTTCGTCAATCGGGTGGACGTGGGCAATATGGTCACGTTTGGATTAAGTTTGAACCTAATCCAGGTAAAGGTTTCGAGTTTGTTGACAAAGTTGTCGGTGGAACGGTACCTCGTGAATATATTAAGCCAACTGAAGAAGGTGTACGTGCTGCTTTAGATAACGGTTTAATTGCTGGTTATCCTGTAATTGATATTAAGGCTACATTATTTGATGGTTCTAGTCACGACGTTGACTCCAGTGAAATGGCGTATAAGGTTGCGGCAAGTATGGCTTTCAAAGAAGCGGCTAAGAAATGTGATCCGGTATTATTGGAACCAATCATGTCCGTTGAAATTACAGCGCCTCAAGAATACTTGGGTGCGGTTATGGGTGATGTTTCGTCACGTCGTGGACAAATTCGTGAACAAGAAGAAAGAGGAAATGCTATTATTGTTAAGGCGTTTGTACCACTTTCTGAAATGTCCGGATATGCTACAGACTTACGTTCTAACACTCAGGGTCGTGGAACCTCTTCAATGATCTTTGATCACTATGGTGAAGTACCACGCAGTATTGCAGAGACTATCTCAAAGAAATCTGCATAATTTTGTCTAAATGTTGATTTTAGGCGCGTATTACAATAGAATATAGATGATAAGCAATATTTAAATATATTAGGAGGAAAATTGCATATGTCAAAAGTACAATTTGATCGTTCGAAACCACACGTTAACGTTGGTACATTAGGCCACGTTGACCATGGTAAGACAACTTTAACTGCTGCGATTACTAACGTTCTTGCTGAATTAGGTGGAGCTGAAAAACAAGCTTATGACCAAATCGATAAGGCACCTGAAGAAAGAGAACGTGGAATCACAATCAGTACATCTCACGTAGAGTATGAAACGGCTAACCGTCACTATGCTCACGTTGACTGTCCAGGTCACGCGGATTATGTTAAAAACATGATCACGGGAGCTGCACAAATGGATGGTGCTATCTTAGTAGTATCTGCTACAGATGGTCCTATGCCTCAAACTCGCGAGCACATCTTATTGGCTCGTCAATTAGGAGTACCTTACTTCGTAGTATTCCTTAACAAATGTGACATGGTTGATGATGAAGAATTAATTGACCTTGTTGAAATGGAAGTTCGTGAAGCATTATCTGAACAAGGATATGACGGGGATGATGTTCCTGTAATCCGTGGATCAGCTTTAAAAGCTCTTGAAGGCGATGCTGCTTGGACTGACAAGATTATTGAATTAATGGCGGCTGTAGATTCTTATGTTCAAGAACCAGTTCGTGATACAGACAAACCATTCTTAATGCCAGTAGAAGACGTATTCACAATCTCTGGTCGTGGTACAGTTGCTACAGGACGTGTTGAGCGTGGTACATTACAGTTAAACGAAGAAGTTGAAATTATTGGTATTCGTCCAACTCGTAAGACAGTTGTTACTGGAATCGAAATGTTCCATAAGCAATTAGATAAGGCTTTAGCGGGTGATAACCTTGGGGCTTTACTACGTGGTGTTAACCGTGACGAAATCGAGCGTGGACAAGTTCTTGCTAAACCTGGAACAGTTCAACCTCATACTCAATTCAAGGCTCAAGTTTATATCTTGAGTAAAGAAGAAGGTGGACGTCATACTCCATTTGTTGAGAACTACCGTCCTCAATTCTACTTCCGTACAACAGACGTAACTGGAACTATCAAATTACCTGAAGGTGTTGATATGGTTATGCCTGGTGATAACGTTGAAATGACAGTAGACTTAGGTGCTCCTATCGCTATTGAGCAAGGTACAACTTTCTCAATTCGTGAAGGTGGACGTACAGTTGGTGCTGGTAACGTTACTGAAATCGTTAAGTAATTGACTATTAGAGAGCTTCGGCTCTCTTTTCTTTTGTTGTGCATAAATGGATAGTATTTTGTAGTTAGATCCTTGTCAAAAGGGCACTGAAGAGTGCTCTTTTGCATGTTTTTAGTAGGTATGTAAAATAGTGTGCATTTAGGGTTGTATTTCAATATATTTCGTGTATAATATTTAAGCGACTGCAATGAAGTGCGAGGTTGCCGGCACACCGATATACGTTGTCATGGTTGGTGAGAATTCCGGGTAATTTGCATGGAGCAGGTCTACAATAAGTAGACGGATGTTAAGGAGGAAGAGTCCATGGCAAAGAATTTTATTCGTATTCGTTTAAAAGCATACGAACACCGTACTATTGATTCGGCAGCTGAAAAGATTGTTCAAGCAGCTAATGATCATGGTGCAAACAAAGTAGTTGGTCCAGTACCGTTACCAACTAAAAAAGAAGTAGTTACGGTAATTCGTTCACCACACGTGAACAAGGATTCTAGAGAGCAATTTGAATCTAGAACTCACAAGCGTTTAATTGAAATTATTGGTCCAACACCAGAAACTATTGATGCATTAAGTCGTCTAGAGTTACCAAGTGGTGTGGATATAGAAATCAAACTTTAGTAGGAGGAGTATTCAATGAAAGGATTATTAGGACGCAAGTTAGGAATGACGCAAGTATTTGCGGAAGATGGCACATTAATTCCTGTAACTGTAGTTGAAGTGCAACCAAACGTTGTATTGCAAAAGAAGACAATGGAAACAGACAACTACGAATCAGTGCAATTGGGTGTTGTTGATGTTAAAGAACATCGTGCGAATAAATCTGAGATTGCTCATGCTGCTAAGGCAGGTAGTGCACCAAAGAAATTTGTTCGTGAAATTAAAGGAAATTCTGATTTAAATATCGGTGATGTGATCAAAGCAGATCACTTTGATGCAGGGGACTTAGTTGATGTTACTGGGATCTCACGTGGTAAAGGTTACCAAGGTGCGATCGTTCGTAATAATCAGTCTCTTGGACCTAAATCACACGGTTCTAGATTTCACCGTGGACTGGGTTCATTAGCTACTGGTGGTTTGAATAATGCTGTTGTTAACAAAGGTAGAGCAATGGCTGGTCACGAGGGCGCTCGTACACGCACAAATCAAAACCTTGAAATTATCAAGGTTGATGCAGAAAATAACTATCTATTAGTTAAGGGTAACGTACCTGGTCCACGTCGTGGATTTGTGGTGATTAAAGAAACTACAAAGCGAATTAAGTCAGTTACACCAGTTACCTTAATTGATTATGCAGTTAAGGAGGATTCTGAAAATGCTTAAAATTGATGTATTAAATCATGACGGTAAGAATCTTCGTACACTTGACTTAAGTGAAGAAGTATTCGGTGTTGAGGTCAACAATCAAGCAGTGTTTGATGCGATTGTTAATCAACAATTATCAGTTCGTGCTGGTACTCATGATGTTAAGAATCGTGGGGAAGTTCGCGGTGGTGGTCGTAAGCCATGGCGTCAAAAAGGAACTGGACGTGCTCGTACTGGTTCAATTCGTATTCCACATTGGCGTGGAGGTGGGGTTGTATTTGGACCTACACCACGTAAATATGGTTTTAAATTAAACCGTAAGGTTCGTAAATTGGCATTGTGTTCAGCATTGTCACAAAAAGTATTGGATTCAGAAATGTTGGTAGTTGAAAACCTGACATTTGATACTATTAAAACTAAGGACTTCATTAAGTTTGCTTCTAATTTGGATTTAAACCGTAAGACTTTGTTTGTAGTTTCAAATGATGAGGATGTAGACAATGCCTACTACTCAATGCGTAATGTTCAAGGTAATATTATCTTGAATTTAGAAGGGTTGAATGTATACGATATCGTTAATTCAAACCGCATTGTGTTTACTGAAAAAGCAGCGATTGAAGCTGCGGAGGTATTTGCATAATGAAACGTAATCCTAGAGATATTATTGTTAGACCTTTAATTACTGAAAAAACAGTTCAAATGCAAGATGCAGATAACAAAGTTACATTTGAAGTAGCAAAGGGTGCTAATAAGGTTGAAATTCGTCAAGCGATTGAACAAATCTTTGATGTTAAAGTTGAAAAAGTAAACGTCATCAACGTATTACCACGTAAGAAACGTATGGGTAAATACGAAGGTAAAACGCGTTCTGTTCGTAAGGCTATCGTTAAGTTAGCTGAAGGCAGCAACATCGACGTTCTGTAGTAAGTATTAAATATATCGGAAGAATTACGCTATTTCCGGATAAATGCGTAGGGAGGATTTATTGTAATGGCAATTAAAAAGTACAAACCAACGTCCCCTGGACGCCGTGGTATGACGAGTTTAGATTTCTCTAATCTAAGTAATGTTAAGCCTGAGCGTTCATTAACTGAAACGTTGGACAAAAAAGGTGGCCGTAACAACACGGGTCGTATTACAACACGACACCAAGGTGGCGGACACAAACGTAAATATCGTATTATTGACTTCAAGCGTGATAAAGATAGCATTCCTGCTGTTGTTGCAACGCATGAATATGATCCAAACCGTTCAGCTAACATTATGTTATTGAACTATGCGGATGGAGAAAAACGTTATATCATCGCTCCGAAGGGATTAAAAGTTGGAGATACTGTATATTCTGGTGTAGATGCTGATATTAAAATCGGTAATGCTAAACCATTAGCTGGTATTCCTGAAGGTACAGTTATTCACAATATTGAGCTTAAGCCTGGTAAGGGTGCACAAATGGTGCGTTCGGCCGGTACTTCGGCAACTGTATTGGGACATGAAGAGCGTTATACATTAGTTCGTTTGACATCTGGAGAAGTACGTAAAGTATTATCTACATGTCGTGCAACTATTGGTGAGGTTGGAAACGGTGACCACGGTCTTGTAACTGTGGGTAAAGCCGGTCGTTCTCGTTGGATGGGAATTCGTCCTACGGTTCGTGGTTCTGCAATGAACCCAGTTGATCACCCTCACGGTGGTGGTGAAGGACGTACTCCAATTGGACGTAAGTCACCAATGACTCCATGGGGCCAAAAAGCTCTTGGTGTTAAGACTCGTAATAAGAAGAAGCAATCTCAAGACTTAATCGTTCGTCATCGCAACGATAAGAAGAAATAACGAAAGGAAGGAAATTTAAGATATGGCTCGTAGTTTGAAAAAAGGACCATTTTGCGATCACCATTTAATGGCGAAGGTCGAAAAATTGAATGCAGCAAATAAAAAAGAAGTAATTAAGACTTGGTCACGTCGTTCGACTATTTTCCCTCAATTCGTAGAACATACGTTTGCGGTGCATAATGGAAAAGAACACGTACCTGTGTATGTGACTGAAGATATGGTTGGACATAAGTTAGGCGAATTTGTTCCAACTCGTAAGTATCAAGGTCACGCAGCGGACAAGAAAGGACGTAAATAATGGAAGTTAAAGCAGTAGCGAAAACCGTGAGAATCACACCTCGTAAAGCTCGTTTAGTATTAGATGAGATTCGTGGGTTGGATGTGGATCACGCAGCAGCTTTCCTTAAATATACGCCAAATAAAGCTGCTAAAATTATTGAAAAAGTATTGAAATCAGCAGTTGCGAATGCAACACATAATCACCAGCTAGAGGAAGAGAATCTATATATCTCTGCATGCTATGCTGACGATGGTATTACGATGAAGCGTTTCCGCCCTCGTGCGAAGGGTAGCGCAGCGCCAATCTTAAAGCGTACAAGCCACATTACTGTTGTGGTTTCTGAGCGCGTATAAAAGGAGGATATACAATGGGACAAAAAGTTAATCCAATCGGTTTGCGCGTAGGTGTAATTCGTGATTGGGAATCACGTTGGTATGCTGATAAGGACTTTGGGGATTTACTACATGAAGATCACGAGATCCGTGAATATATCTTCAAAAATCTAAAAGACGCATATATTTCTCGTGTAGAAATTGAACGTTATAAGAATCGTGTTGACATCATTATTCGTACAGCTCGTCCTGGAGTTGTAATTGGCGTTAATGGTGCTAATATTGAAGCCACAAAGAAAGCGTTGGCTAAAATTTCAAAGGGAAATGCTATTCAAATTAAAGTAGTTGAAGTAGCTAACCCTGATTTAGATGCTCACTTAGTTGCTCGTAATATTGCCGAGGAATTAGAGAAGCGTACTTCATTTAGAGTTGCACAAAAGCGTGCTATTCAAAATACAATGCGCTCGGGAGCAAAAGGTATTAAAACACAAGTATCTGGCCGTTTAGGTGGTGCAGATATGGCACGTACTGAAGGATATTCTGAAGGGGTTGTTCCTCTACATACTATTCGCTCAGACATTGATTATGCACATTATGAAGCAATGACTCAGTTTGGTTTATTGGGTGTTAAAGTTTGGATCTGTCGTGGTGAAGTTCTACCAGGTCAAATGGTTCAAGAACCTGAAGCACCTAAGAACACGGCTCGTCGTGGGGGTCAAAGACGTCGTCGTCCTAATAACAGAGGACAGCGTCCAGCTGAATCGAACGCTAATAATGGTCAAGGAGGTAATTAATTATGTTGATGCCAAAACGTACCAAATATAGAAAACCGCACCGTCAATCCTATGAAGGGCGTTCTAATGCAGGTCGTACCGTTGCATTTGGTGAGTATGGATTAGTTGCTGAATCAGGTAACTATATCTCAAACCGTCAAATTGAAGCGGCTCGTATTGCTATGACGCGTTATATGAAGCGTGGTGGTAAGGTGTGGATTAAGATTTTCCCACACTTGGCAATTACTAAAAAACCTCTTGAAGTTCGAATGGGTTCTGGTAAAGGAGCTCCTGAAGGCTGGGTTGCAGTAGTTAAGCCAGGTCGTGTAATGTTTGAAATTGCTGGTGTATCTGAAGATGTGGCGCGCGAAGCGTTCCGCTTGGCTTCAAATAAGCTGGCTGTTAAGACTCGATTTGTTCGTAAAGGTGAGGAGGAGCGAGTATGACAGTAAAAGAAATTCGTGAATTAGACAATACTGCTTTACTTGCAGAGATTGACACATTAAAAGAAGAACTATTTGATCTTCGCTTTCAACAAGCTATTGGTCAATTAGAAAACACTGCTCGTTTAAAAGAAATCCGCAAAACAATTGCAAGGATTAAAACAGTAATCACTGAGCGCGAGCTTAGTGATGTTAAATAGGAGGATATGTAGCGATGGAAAGAAATAAGCGCAAAGTATACCGTGGTACTGTTGTATCTAATGCAATGGATAAAACAGTCGTGGTTGAAGTTAGTACATCAAGACGTCATGCCTTATATGGTAAGCGTGTTGGTTATTCAAAAAAATATAAAGCACATGATGAAAATAACGAAATCAACGTTGGAGATTATGTAGAGATTATGGAAACTCGTCCATTGTCAGCTACAAAGCGTTTCCGTGTGGTTAAGTTAATTCAAAAAGCAGTAGTAGTTTAATAGGGAGGTTGTTAGAAGATGATATCAAATGAAACAAGATTGAAAGTCGCTGACAACACCGGAGCTAAGGAATTACTTGTAATTCGTTTACTTGGTGGTAGCCACCGTCAACACTCTAATGTTGGTGATATAGTGGTTGGAACTGTTAAGTCAGCTATTCCGGGTGGCTCTGTTAAAAAAGGCGATGTAGTTAAAGCAGTTATCGTACGTACAAAGTATGGACTTAGACGCGAGAATGGACAATATATTCGTTTTGATGACAATGCAGTTGTTATCTTAAAAGATGATGATAGTTCACCTCGTGGTACACGTATCTTTGGTCCTGTGGCGCGTGAACTTCGTAGTGGTTTTATGAAGATTGTGTCACTGGCACCAGAAGTGTTATAGGAGGCTTATATGAAATTCAGACGTGGAGATAAAGTACAGGTTATTACTGGACATTACAAAGGCACTATTGGGGATATCATTGAGGTCTCAAGAAAAAATAACAAGATTAAGGTTGAGGGTGTTAACTTAGTTAAGAAACACGCAAAACCAAGTCCTCAGAACCCAGATGGTGGTATCTTAGAACTTGAAGCATGGATCGATGCTTCAAATGTATTGCATTATGATTCAAAAGCAAAAGCTCCTTCTCGTATTCGCGTAGGTGAAAACAAGAAGGGTGAAAAAGTTCGTGTCTATGTTAAATCAGGCAACGAAGTTAAATAAGGAGGATAGTTAAATGGGTCTAAAAAGTAAATATGCAACTGAAGTTATTCCTGCATTAGTTAAGCAATTTGACTATACTTCAGTAATGCAAGCTCCTAAAGTGGAGAAAATTGTAGTAAATATGGGTGTTGGTGATGCGATTAATAATGCTCGTTTCTTAGAAGAAGCGGTTGCGGAGTTAGAGGCCATTACGGGTCAAAAGCCAATCATTCGTAAAGCAAAGAAATCCGTTGCGAACTTTAAACTTCGTGAAGGTATGGAGATTGGAACTAAAGTAACATTACGTGGTGAGAAAATGTATGACTTCTTAGAGAAGTTAATTCGTATTGCTCTTCCTCGTGTTCGTGACTTCCGTGGGGTTAATCCTGGATCATTTGATGGTCGTGGTAACTATACTCTTGGAATTAAGGAACAGTTAATCTTCCCTGAAATTGATTACGATAAAGTAAATAAAGTTCGTGGTATGGATATTACTATTGTTACATCGGCTAAATCAGATGCTGAAGGTCTTGCCTTATTAACAGCACTTGGTTTCCCATTCAAGAAGGAGGACGGAGCAAATGGCTAAGAAATCCAAAATTGCACGCGAACTACAACGTCAAGAGATCGTTGCGCGCTATGCAGATAAAAGAGCGGCTTTAAAAGCAGCTGGAGACTATGAAGGTCTTCAAAAATTGCCTCGTGATGCTTCACCAACAAGATTACGTAATCGTGATTCAGTTGATGGGCGTCCTCGTGGATATATTCGTAAATATAAGATGTCTCGTGTACGTTTTAGAGAAATGGCTCATAAAGGTCAAATCCCTGGCGTGCGTAAGGCTAGTTGGTAAGAAGGAGGAACTTTTCAATGATGACTACAGATCCAGTTGCGGATTTTCTAACTCGTGTTCGTAATGCACTTGGTGCACGTCATGAGGTTGTAGCAATTCCAGCAAGTAAAGAAAAAATAGAAATCTCCAGAATTTTGAAAGAAGAAGGGTTCATCCGTGACTATCACGTTAGTGGTGAAGGTAAAACTCATACAATTACTATTGTATTGAAGTATACTGCTGACAATAAGAAAGTTATTACAGGACTTAGAAGAATTTCAAAACCTGGAATGCGTGTATACGCAAATGTTGATTCAATCCCAAGAGTATTAAATGGTCTTGGTATTGCGATTTTATCAACATCTGAAGGTTTATTAACAGACAAGCAAGCGCGTCAAAAACATGTTGGCGGTGAAGTTCTTGCTTATGTTTGGTAAGAGAGGAGAACATTAGATGTCACGTATCGGAAATAAAACGATTACCATTCCTGCTGGCGTAGAGTTTTCAGTTACAGCTGGTAATGAGGTGACTGTTAAGGGCCCTAAGGGTAGCTTATCAGGTCAGTTCAGACAAGAATTAGTAATCGAAGTTGACAGTGGTATAGTTACTGTTAAACGCCCAAATGATTCAAAACCTATGAAACAAATTCACGGAACTACACGTTCATTAATTGCTAACATGATTACAGGTGTTACTGAGGGCTTCGTTAAGGAGCTTGAATTAGTGGGTATTGGTTACCGTGCTTCAGTTGGAGATAACAAACTTACATTAAACGTTGGTTATTCCCATCCTGTTGTGTTTGATATTGTAGAGGGGTTGGCAGTTGAAACGCCAAATGCTACAAATATTAAAATTACCGGAATTAGTAAGCAAGCTGTTGGTGAGTTTGCGGCTAATGTTCGTGCAATTCGTAAGCCTGAGCCGTATCTTGGAAAAGGTATTAAGTATAAAGGTGAACATATTGAACGTAAAGAAGGTAAAACTGCGGCAGGTAAAAAGTAGAAAGGATGAACTAACGTTATGGCAAAGAAATTATCAAGAGATCAACAACGTGTTCGTCGTCATATCCGTGTTCGTAACAAAATTTCTGGAACAGCTGAGCGCCCACGTCTTAGTGTGTATCGCTCAAACGGAAACATTTACGCACAACTTATTGATGACGTAGCAGGTACTACTTTAGCTCATGCAAACAGTATGAAACTGGATAACGGTGGAAATGTTGAAGCAGCTAAAACAGTAGGTACTGAGATCGCAAAAATCGCATTAGATAAAAATATTAAGACAGTGGTCTTTGATCGTGGTGGATATATCTATCATGGTCGTGTGAAGGCCCTAGCAGATGCAGCTCGTGAAGCTGGACTAGAGTTCTAGGAGGATAAGAATGAGTCGTAGACCAAGAAGAGAACAGCGCGAAAAAGAATTTGAAGAGCGCGTAGTTGTCATCAACCGTGTTACTAAAGTTGTTAAAGGTGGACGTCGCTTCCGCTTCGCCGCTCTAGTAGTTGTTGGGGACAAAAAGGGACGTGTTGGATACGGAACAGGTAAAGCCAATGAAGTTCCTGATGCAATTCGTAAAGCAGTTGAGAATGCTAAAAAGAATTTAATTGAAGTTAAGCTTATAAACGGTACACTACCACATATTACTACTGGTAACTTTGGTGCGGGTGAAGTATTTGTTCGTCCTGCTATTGAAGGTACGGGAGTTATTGCTGGTGGCGCTATTCGTGATGTATTGGAGTTGGCTGGAGTTACTGATGTATTAACTAAATGTATCGGTTCTCGTACTCCAATTAATATGGTTCGTGCAACATTTAATGCACTTGAAAAACTTGTTACAGTAGAAGAAGTTGCGGAAATGCGTGACTTATCTATTCGTGAAGTACGAAACTAAGGAGGACCTTATGAAATTACATGAATTAAAATATACTGAAGGTGCTCGTCGTTCTCGTAAACGTATTGGACGCGGACATGGTTCAGGACATGGTAAAACATCTGGTAGAGGCCACAAGGGGCAAAATGCTCGTAGTGGTGGTGGCGTTGCTTTAGGATTTGAGGGTGGTCAAACACCGCTTTATAAGAGAATTCCTAAGCGTGGTTTTACTAATGTTAACCGTATTAACTACATGGTAGTTAATGTTTCTGATTTAAATAGATTTGAGGATGGAACTGAAGTTACTGCTGAGTTACTAATGGAAACTGGTGTAATCAACAAGGCTTTAGATGGGGTTAAAATCCTAGGTAATGGAACACTTGATAAGAAGTTGACTGTTAAAGTCCAAGCCTTCTCTAAATCAGCTATTGCAGCTATTGAGGCATTGGGTGGAACTACTGAGGTGATCTAATGGTTCGATTTATAAAAAGTATTTTCAATAACAAAGATATTCGTAAACGTATTGGCTTTGTATTAGTAATGCTATTTATTTATCGTTTAGGTACCACAGTTACAGTACCAAACGTTGATATTGTCAAATTAGGGGCGCAAGTAGCACCAAATTCAATTATCGAAATGATGAGTTTATTGGGCGGTGGGCAATTAAGTTCATTCTCAGTATTCTCATTGGGTGTTGGTCCTTACATTACTTCATCAATTATTATTCAATTATTAGGTATGGGAATTATCCCTTACTTAGAGGATTTACAAAAAGCAGGTGAAAGTGGTCGTACGCAAATTGAGCGTATTACGCGTTACCTAGCCGTTGTACTTGGCTATGTTCAAGCCATTACACTTATGCAATTGTATAAGGATGTATTAATTGACACTTCATGGTCTTCTTATTTCTATATGGGAACGATCATGGTAGCTGGTACTATGTTCTTGCTTTGGTTGGGTGATCAGATCACTCAAAAGGGAGTTGGAAATGGTATCTCAATGATTATTATGGCTGGTATTATTGGTCAAATGCCTACAACGTATGTATCGGCATTTACGGCTATGGTTACCGATCGTAGTTTTTCATTATTAGGAATAGCAGCCTTTGCGGCGTTTGTAGTTGTTAATATTGCGATTGTGGTATTAGTTATTTACATGAATGATGCGGTTCGTAAGATTACTATTCAATATTCTTCATCGGGGGCAACTCGTGGTAAGAATATGAATCACCTTCCACTGAAGATAAACTCAGCGAGTGTGGTTCCAGTTATCTTTGCGGGGGCATTAATTCAAGCTCCGCTGATTGCTATGAGTTATATTAATCAAAGTTCTGGGTTATATAAGTTCATGAGTACTTATATGCAATTGAAGCATCCACTTGGGTTAGCAGTGTATGCAGTATTAATTGTTGCATTTACATTCTTCTATACTCACTTAACTGTGGATCCTGAGAAGATTGCAGAAAATTTTGGTAAAAACAATTCCTATATTCCTGGTGTTAGACCGGGTAAGGATACGCAAGCGTATATTACGGTTATCTTAAATCGTATTACAACATTGGGTGCAATATTCTTAATGTTCTTGGCGGTTTTACCTCATCTTCTACCTATGATCACAAGAGGTTTTATTCCAGCATCTACTGCACCAGGTGGAACAGGTGTTATCATCGTGGTTGGGGTTGCACTGGAAACTATTAAAGAGTTACAGGGGCGCTTAGCGCAACGTACGTACTCTGGGTTCTTTAATCGCTAATTGAAGGAGACAGTATGAATTTATTAATTATGGGCCCTGCCGGTAGTGGTAAGGGTACAATGTCGAATAAGATTGCGAATAAATACGGTATTGCTCACATTTCTACAGGGGATATGTTTCGAGATGCTATTTCGAAACAAACCCCAGTGGGAGTTGAAGCTAAATCTTATATCGATGCAGGACAGTTAGTGCCTGACGATGTAACAAATCGCATGGTGAAAGAGCGCATTATGATGCCCGATTGTCATGTTGGTTATTTATTGGATGGTTATCCTCGTAATCGTGCGCAAGCCGATGCATTTGAGGAAATCTCATATTCAATCGATAAACCCATCGATTATGTTATTAATCTTGATCTACCTTATGAGGTTCTTGTGAGTCGCATTACGGGACGTCGTATGTGTCCTACATGTGGTGCCATTTATCACATTGAAACTAATAAACCTAAGGTAGAGGGTATTTGTGATATTGATGGTAGTGCTTTGTATCAAAGAAGTGATGATACAGAGGAGAAACTGCTAGTTCGTTATGATGAGTACTTGAATCAAACGGAACCTGTTATTGCGTATTATCGTGAGAAGGGTATCGTTACTGATATTAATGCCAACCAATCTATTGATTTAGTTTGGGAAGCCATTGAAAAGTTTTTGGAGGAAGTGGAATGATTACAACCAAGTCAAATAGAGAAATCGAGTTGATGCGTAAAGCTGGTGAGATTGTATTCTTAGCTCATGAAGCTGTCAAGAAGGAAATCAAACCGGGTGTATCAACGAGGTATCTGGATGAGGTAGCCCATCGATTTATTTTGGATCAAGGTGCTACACCGTCGTTTCTTGGTTATAATGGATTCCCTGCTTCAATCTGTGCATCTGTGAATGATGTTCTTGTGCATGGTATTCCAAGTGGTGATGTTATTCTTAAAGAGGGTGACATCGTTGCTGTTGATATTGGAGCTAATTATAGAGGCTACCATGGTGACAGTGCTTGGACGTATCCAGTTGGGGAAATTAGTGATGAAGCTAAGAGTCTCTTAAAAGTAACTGAAGCGTCGTTATTCGCTGGTCTTGAAAAAGTTAAAGCTGGCAATCGCTTGGGCGATATTGGTGCAGCAATCAGTGGATATATTAAACCTTTCGGATATGGTGTTCCGATTGAGTATACGGGTCATGGCATTGGAAGTGAAATGCATGAAGATCCTGCCATTCCTAATTATGGAATTGAAGGAAAGGGTATTGTACTTCGCAAGGGTATGACGTTAGCCATTGAACCTATGGTTCAATTGGGTACTCATAGAACCGAGACGATGGATGATGATTGGACGGTTAAGTCGTTAGATCGTACATTGACGGCTCACTTTGAACACACTGTATTGGTATTGGAAGATGGTTATGAAATTTTAACAAGAACACAGGAGGCTTATAAACATTAATGAGTAAAGAAGATGTAATTGAGATTGCTGGTGTAGTGGTTGATACACTACCTAGTGCACAATTTAAGGTTGAATTAGAAAATGGGCACGAGATTATAGCTCACGTATCTGGTAAAATCCGTATGCACTACATTCGCATTGTACCGGGAGACAGAGTGACTGTTGAATTGTCGCCTTATGATTTATCACGTGGGCGTATTATTTTTAGACACAAGTAGTGTCAAATTCTGCATATCTTATGATAAGATATGTATTAAGATAGGAGGAAGTCACTTATATGGCTCGTATAGCAGGTATAGATATACCACGTAACAAACGTGTTGTGGTATCCCTAACATATATTTATGGAATTGGCTTAACTACGGCTCAAAATGTTTTAGCAGCAGCTAATGTTGATGAAAACATCCGTGTTAAGGACTTAAGTGAAGATCAATTAAATGCAATTCGTCGTGAGGTTGAATCAATTAAAACTGAGGGAGACCTTCGTCGTGAAGTTAACTTAAACATTAAACGTCTTATGGAAATCGGTAGCTACCGTGGAATTCGTCACCGTCGTGGGTTGCCAGTTCGCGGTCAACGTACTAAGACAAATGCTCGTACGCGTAAAGGACCACGTCGTACTGTAGCGAATAAGAAAAAATAAAAGTTAAATAGGAGGACATAGCGTAATGTCAAAGACAAAGAGATCAACAACTCGTAAACGTCGTGCTCGTAAAAATATAGCACGTGGAGTTGCGCATATCCATTCGACATTTAACAACACAATCGTTACAATATCGGATGAACAAGGTAACGTAGTTGCTTGGTCAAGTGCTGGAGCACTTGGATTCAAGGGATCACGTAAATCTACGCCTTTCGCGGCTCAAATGGCTGGTGAAGCTGCTGCTAAGGGTGCAATTGAAAATGGAATGAAGAGTATTGAAGTAAGTATTAAAGGTCCAGGACCAGGTCGAGAATCTGCAGTGCGTTCTTTACAAGCTGCGGGATTGGAAATTAGTGTTATTAATGATGTAACACCTGTTCCACACAATGGTTGTAGACCACCAAAACGTCCACGTGGATAAAAGAAAATCTGAGGAGGTATTCGTATAAATGAACAAATTTGAACGTGCACTATTTGAAATTAAAGAATTCGATGAGACAAGTCACTACGGAAAGTTTGTTATTGAACCGCTAGAAGGTGGTTTTGGAACGACTATCGGTAATGCATTGAGACGTGTTTTACTCTCCTCTTTACCAGGAGCTGCGGTATATTCTGTTAAAATTGAAGGCGTATACCATGAGTTCGCATCGATCCCAGGAGTTGGGGAAGATGTTACAGGAATTGTTTTAAACATTAAAGATTTAATACTTAATATCGCTGATGATGAAACTTATACATTGAGAGTTTCTCAAAAGGGACCTAAGGTAGTAACAGCAGGGGACATTGAGTGTCCTACGAATGTTGAAATAATTGATAAAGATCATATTATTGCAACTTTAGCTGAGGGTGCTATCTTGGAAATGGAGCTTAAAGCTCGTAATGGTCGTGGGTACGTAAGTTCTGACGATAATAAAATGATTTACCAAAGCGCTGCAAAGGAAATGGGTACAATCTTTACGGATTCTATCTATACTCCTATTGAGCGCGTTAAGTATTCAATTGAACCAACGCGTGTGGGTCAAGAAAGTACTTTCGATCGTTTAGTTATGGAAATTTGGACAAATGGGTCAGTTGAACCTCAAGTGGCTTTGTCCCAAAGTGCTAAAATTTTAATGGATCACCTTGAGCAAATCGTGTCTATTAAGGATTTTGTATTTGAGCAAGAATCAGTGATTAAGCCAGATGTATCGGGTCATGAAAATCCAATGGCAACCCTAATGATTGAAGACCTTGATTTATCAGTTCGTTCTTATAATTGCTTAAAGCGTGCGGGTATCCAAACGGTTGAGGAATTAACTCAGAAGTCTGAGGATGAAATGATGAGAATTCGTAACTTAGGTAAGAAATCATTAAAAGAGGTTAAGGATAAACTTGATGAGTTGAGCCTTGGCTTTAAAACAATTGAGTAGGAGGAAACCGGAATGAGAAACCGTAAATTAGGTCGTGACTCAGCGCACCGTAAAGCTTTATTACGTAATTTATCTACGAGCTTAATCGTGCATGAGCGTATTGAAACGACTGAAAAAAAGGCATATGAATTGCGTTCTTATGCTGATAAACTAGTTACCCTTGCAAAGCGTGGTGACTTACATGCGCGCCGTCAAGCGGCTAAGGTAGTATTTAATGTTGTTGCTGATGAAGCTACTGCGCAAACAGCTTTACAAAAATTATTTGATGAAATTGGACCTCGTTATGCAGACCGTAAAGGTGGCTATACACGCGTTGTTAAGACAGAAAAACGTCGCGGTGATGGTTCTAGCATGGCTTACGTAGAGTTCGTATAACATGAAACTGGTTGAAATAAAAGAATATGCCATTGAGCATGATGTTCCCATTATGTCCGATGAGAGTTTGGATTTTATTTCTTCAATATTAAATGAAACTAATAGCCGTTCCTTACTTGAAGTAGGAACGGCTATTGCTTATTCTAGCCTCTATATTCAATCGAAGCTAAATGATATTAAAATCGTTACATTGGAAAGAGATAGAGATCGCTTTGAAGTGGCGCAATTTAATTTGGAGAATATTGATTTTGATCATAATATTGTATCCATTCAAACTGATGCCTTGAAATACAACAATACAGGGGTCTTTGATGCAGTGGTTATTGATGCTGCTAAGGCGCAGAATATTGCGTTTCTTAGATTGTACTTTGCTTTTTGTGATAAGGTTATGATTATTGATAATATTGATTTTCATGGCTATACTGGTAAATCCTCTGATATCAAGAATCGTCGTTTGCGTCAAATGGTTGTGCGTATTGAGCGTTTTTTGAAGTATCTGGAAACGCGTAGTGATCTTGTGATTGAGAAGATTGATATAGGGGATGGCTTACTTGTGATTAGGAGAAGAGAAAACTAAAATTAGGACTGAAATCGCAACGTTTACTAATATGTGTATGATCAAAGAAGGCAGTCGTATTTTAGTCCAAAACAGAGTATCGAAATCGTATCCTGGCTTAGCGTTTCCTGGTGGTCATGTTGAAAAAGAGGAATCATTTACGGATGCGCTAGTTCGTGAAGTGTATGAAGAAACAGGACTTACTGTGCTTGATCCTAAGTTATGTGGAATGAAGCAGTTTACAACTACAAAAGATGGTCGTTATGTGGTTTTACTGTATATTGCTACCTCTTATACGGGTACACTTAGAAGTAGTGAAGAGGGCGATGTGTTTTGGATTGATTTAGATGCGGTTGATAACTTTAATCTTTCTTCTGATTTTAAATCATTATTGGAAGTTTTCCTGGGAAATAATTCTGAGTTGTTTTATCATCAGGTGAATGGAAAGTATGTGCTTGATTTGAAGTAAGTAATTATTCGTATTTCTTTAGTTTTACACATTCGTGTGGTAATATATACTAAAGAAAGAGAGGGATACGCGTATGAAAAAATTAGTTCCTTTAGCAATCTTGGCAAGTGCCGTTGGAGCCGCTGCTGTGTATTTGCGTAATAATCAGAAGCAAGTTGAAAAAACATTGGATGCTTTAGAAGAGTTGAGTGAATCTGCAGAGGATACAGTAGCGAGCCTTTCTGAAGATTTATTTGAAGAGGGCACTGAGTAGTTTTAATTAAAATAGTAAGTCCGATTGTGTAAGTATAAGGGTTTACTATTTTTTTTGTGTTATAATACATGAGATGAAATGAGGTAAGTATGAGAACAAATTTATTAAATAGATTCCTTAAATATGTTAAAATCGATACGCGCTCTGATGCGTCTTCTTTGTCTGTTCCTTCGTCTTTGAATCAGTTTGATTTGGCTAAGGTTTTAGTTGAAGAGTGTCATGACTTGGGTTTGAGTAATGTTAGGATGAGTGATGTGGGTATTGTGATGGCTACGTTGCCTTCTAATACGGATAAAGATGTGTTTTCTATTGGTTTTATTGCTCATATGGATACGGCGGATTATAATAGTGTGAATATTGCACCGCGTGTTATTGAGAATTATGATGGTAATGATATTGAGTTGAATCCTAATACGATTATGTCTGTTGAGATGTTTCCGAGTTTGAAGTCTCATATTGGTAAGACTTTGGTTGTTACGGATGGGACGACGTTATTGGGGGCTGATAATAAAGCTGGAATTGCGAATATTATGAGTGCTGTTGAGTATTTGGTTGCTCATCCTGAGATTGAACATGGTGATATTCAGATTGCTTTTACCATTGATGAGGAGATTGGTACGGGGGCGGATTCGTTTGATGTGTCTGACTTTGGGGCTGATTTTGCGTATACGATTGATGGGGGCGCTGCAGGGGGCTTGGAGTATGAAACCTTTAATGCTGCTGGTGCGCGTATTAAGTTTAAGGGTGTGAGTGTGCATCCAGGTAGTGCTAAGGATACGTTGGTTAATGCGAATATAATGATTATGGATTTTATCGGTCGTTTGCCTAAGGATGAGAGACCGGAGTTAACTGAGGGTTATGAGGGGTTCTATTTAGTAACGGATGTGAAGGCTTCAATTGAAGAGGGTGTTGTGGAGATGATCATTCGTGATCATGATCGTTTGCTTTTTGAGAATCGGAAGTCGGTTGTTGAGAGTATTGTTGTGGCTTTGAATGAGATTTATGGTGCGGGTAGTGTTGTATTGGAGATGCGTGATTCGTATTATAATATGGCTGATATTATCTTGGAGAATATTCATGTGCTTGATTTAGCTAAAGAGGCTATAAAGTCCGTTGGATTGGAACCGGTGATTGAGGCTGTTCGTGGTGGAACTGATGGTTCTAGATTGTCTTATATGGGGCTTCCTACGCCTAATTTATTTACGGGTGGTGAGAATTTTCATGGGAAGTTTGAATTTGCGGTGGTGGAGTCGATGGTATTGTCTGCTGAGACAATAGTGGCGATTGCAGCATTGAACGTTAAGTAAATTGGAGTGTGTTATTTTGAAACAGTTAAAAGTTAGTAATTTAGTCTTTTCGTATGATGGTAAAGTCAATGCCGTGGACGGTGTTTCTTTTGAGTTGCGAAAAGGGGAGTATGTTTCTATTATAGGTCATAATGGTAGTGGTAAGAGTACTCTTGCGAAGTTATTGATTGGTCTTATGGAAGCCAATAGTGGTGATATTGTGATTGATGGTGAAGTTTTGTCTTCTGAGAATGTGTATGATATTCGTGAGAAGTTGGCCATCGTGTTTCAAAGTCCTGATAATCAGTTTATTGGATCTACGGTTAAAGATGATATGGCTTTTGGGCTTGAGAATCGGCAAGTTGATCCAGTTGATATGATGGGGATTATTGAGAAGTATGCTAAGGCTGTGGATATGATTGATTATCTTGATCATGAGCCTACTAAATTGAGTGGGGGTCAGAAGCAGCGTGTTGCTATTGCGGGTGTTTTGGCTATGCATCCTGAGGTGTTAATTTTGGATGAAGCGACGAGTATGTTGGATCCAAAGGGGCGTCGTGAAGTGAATGAGTTGGTTCATGAGTTGCATGATAAAGAGGCGATGACCATTCTTTCTATTACGCATGATATTGAAGAAGTGAGTTTGAGTGATTATGTTATTGTAATGAACCAGGGTAAGGTATTCATGGAAGGGAAACCAAGTGAGGTGCTTCTTAGAGAAAAGGAGTTGACTGAGATTGGTTTGGATGTTCCTTTTAATGTGCGGTTTTATCTTGAAATGAAGAAGAAGGGTGTTAGTCTTAAGACGCCTCTTGATATGAAGGGAATGGTGGATGAGTTATGGCAGTTAAGCTTGAAAAAGTAACCTATGATTATGCGCCGGGTTCTCCCTTTTCGTATGTTGCTTTAGAGGACGTTTCGGTTGAAATTGAATTGGGTAAAGTGACTGCAATTGTTGGAGCCACAGGGAGTGGTAAGTCTACGTTGGTGCAGCATCTTAATGGTCTTCTTTTGCCTACTGAAGGTAGGGTTAGTGTTTTTGATCATATTATTGAGGCGCATGTGAAGCCTAAGGGTCTTAAGGCTCTTCGTCAAAGAGTGGGTCTTGTGTTTCAGTTTCCTGAGATGCAATTGTTTGATGATTCAATTTATAAGGATGTGAGCTTTGGTCCTAAGAATTTTGGTATGGATGAAGCTTCTATTAAGGCGAATGTTGAACATGCGCTTAATCTTGTTGGGATTGAACCGGAACTATGGGATCGCTCGCCTCTTAAGCTATCTGGGGGTCAGAAGCGTCGTGTTGCGATTGCTGGGGTATTAGCAGCCAATCCTGATGTTATTGTCTTAGATGAGCCTACAGCGGGTCTAGACCCGCAAGGTAGCAAAGCCATGATGGCCTTGTTTGAGACGTTAAATAAAGAATATGGTAAGACTATTGTTATGGTTACCCATGATATGGATCATGTTCTTAACTACTGTGATCGTGTGATTGTTATGGATGATGCCAAGGTACTTCAAGCGTGTTCGACGCAGGAGTTTTTTGCGAATAGAACTTTATTGGAGCGTTTGGATTTTGTTAAGCCATTGATTTTGCAATTGCGTGAGTTTCTTGTGGATAAGGGCTTTGAAGTTCCTTTATCAGCGGATATTGATGCTATTGTTACGGCTGTTTTAAAGGAGGTTAAATAATGAAGAATATTACATTAGGTCGTTATTTGCCTTTAAACTCTGTCATACATAAGCTTGATCCTCGTGTGAAGATCATGTCGATGATTTTCTTAATGATTTCTGTTTTCTTGGTCGGCGGTTCATCTCCGTTTCTTGCCTATGGTGTTTTACTAGGGGTTTTACTAATTATTACATTATCCGCTAAGCTTACGGTTTCATATGTCATAAAAACAATGAAACCCATGGTCTTTATGATGGTATTTTTATCGGTGATTAATATCTTCGCTTATAAGACGGGTACGCTTCTTATTGATATTGGATTTATTAAGATCTATAGCGATGCTTTCTTTAATACCTTATTTATTATATTGCGATTAATGATTATGATAATGATTACTACTATTTTAACAGCGACTACGGCTCCTCTTGATTTGACATTGGGGATTGAAGACTTATTGAAACCCTTTAAGGCTATTGGAGTGCCGTCGCATGAGATTGCGATGATGATTTCCATTGCTCTTAGATTTATTCCAACATTAATTGAAGATACTCAGCGTATCATGAATGCTCAATCTAGTAGAGGTGTGGATTTCCAAGAGGGTACCCTTAAGGAAAAGGTTGTTGGTATTGCTTCTTTGATTGTTCCTTTGTTTATGTCTGCTTACAATCGTGCTGAAGATTTAGCGGATGCTATGGAAGCAAGGGGTTATTACCCAGGAAAAGAACGTACGAGATTTAAGCAACTTAAGATTAAACTTATGGACTACGTTGCACTTGCCTTTAGTCTTGGTATGTGTTTTGTGGTGTTTTATACTACGAGGTTATAGAAGGTGCGCTATAAAGTTACAATTGCTTATGATGGTCATAATTACTTCGGGTGGCAAGTTCAAGATAATGCCCCTACGATTCAATCTGCAGTTGAAAGAGTAATTGGTATCATCACTAAGTCTGAAGTCACAATTTATGCATCAGGTCGCACGGATACTGATGTACATGCTTATGGGCAGGTCTTTCATTTTGATAGTGATCTTCCGATTCCTAATCCATCCTGGATAAAAGCGCTCAATGCTCTTTTGCCGGATGATATTAGGGTCATTGATGTTCAAAGTGTCAGTGATGATTTTCATGCGCGTTATAGTGCCAAGTCAAAAACGTATATCTACAAAATAAATACGGGTGCGTATAATTTATTTGAAAGAGATTATATTTATCAATATGGTAAACATCTTGATCTAGATACATTTAATGAGTATGCTAATATGGTAATTGGCACTCATGATTTTGGATCTTTTAATGCCACGCCCTTTGAGGTGGTGCCTAATCAAGTTAAGCATATTGAACGTTTTAGCGCACATTATGAAAATGATACGCTAATTATTGAAATAAAGGGCTCTGGATTCTTACGACATATGGTTAGAGTACTCGTTGGCACCTTTATTGCGTTATGTGAAACCAAGATTTCGGTAACGACCATAAATGATGCTTTAGAGCACCCAAATAAGCAAAAAATACGCTATAAAGCCCCTGGCTTAGGCCTTTATTTGCATTCTGTTACCTATTAAACTCCTAATGGAGTTTTTTTATATTAAACGCCCTATATTTCACATAAAATTAGGTACAAAAATTGTAAATTAGCCTCTAAAAAGATATACTTTTTGTAGTGGTATATACCAATATAAATGGGTGTTAGTTTATGTTTAAGATTTTTAAAAATAAATTTCTAAGTTTAGGAATAGTAACGGCACTAGCGGCTACAATTTTAATGTCTGCCGGAATCTTGACACAGGCTCAAGATAAT